>CAZQKU010000001.1:0-35160 GCA_964593965.1 uncultured Candidatus Saccharibacteria bacterium
TCCGTGCTCGTGCAGTAGTTTCGTAACACTTGAACCTTGGGTCTTGTACCCTTGCGCTCTCGTATTCTTTGCATCGCCGCCCAGCTCGACTGGGCGGCGAATTTTGTTGCATTGAAACATTTTTCACTTTCCGCTGTACTAAAAAGACAGAAGCTATATAATTGAAAAATGCCCGAAATAGACATTACTGACGAGCAAGCGGCTTTGCTTGTGCAAAACGGGGATAAGGATAAATTCGGCCTTTTGATGGATCGGTACAAGGCTCGGCTTTTTCGGTATGGGCGCAAGTTCCTGGCCAATGAGGACAACATTGACGACGTCGTCCAGGACGTGTTCATCAAGGCCTACCAGAACATCCGCAGTTTCGATGTGTCGCAGAAGTTCTCGCCGTGGATATATCGCATCGCTCACAACACGTACATCAACGCCATCAAGAAAATTTCCCGCGGGCCGATATATACTTTTGATTTTGACACTATCGTTTCGCACCCGGTCTATGAGGATCCGCTCATCAAGGAAACCGAAGAAGTGGAGATGAAAAAAATGGTGGAAAAAGGTCTCGGCACCCTGTCGCCGAATTATCGGGAAATCGTCATTCTCTACTACACCGAAGAATTGAGCTATAAAGAAATCGCCGACATTTTACGCATCCCCATAGGCACGGTCGGCATCAGGCTTAAACGGGCGAAGGAGGCGTTGAAGAAAGGTTTCCTAGAAGAGTCGGCACGAAAGGAAGAAGAAAGAGAAAGCACAAGGGAAATAGAAAAGGTCGGCAGGGAAAGCGGGGAAAGAAAAAAATAAAAAACATGAACAACAATAAAACACAACAGAATACTATAGAAAAAAATGTTCTCGAAAAGATACAATCGGGTGAAGTAAAAATGCGCTCGAAGACCTATTTCGTACTCAAAGTAGCTCTGCTTGTCATCGTGGCTTTACTTGTTCTTGTTACGTCGGCTCTGCTTGTCAGCTTCATGATCTTTTCTCTACGGGTATCAGGACGACTATTTCTTTTGGGTTTCGGTGAACGCGGTCTCATGGCTTTCTTTGTCACTTTTCCATGGTTTATTCTTATCGCTGATATTCTTTTTGTCATCCTCTTTGAACGTCTACTCAATCATTTCAAATTCGCCTACCGGACGCCGCTTGTCTATACGATCGGTGCGAGCGCGCTTATTATCATTTTGGCCGGCTTTGGCCTCGATCGGATCTCTTTCCACGAAACGCTTTTTCAGGAAGCGGCTGAACATCACCTCGGTCCGGTCGGTGGTCTCTATACGGATATCCGATTGCCACCGCGGCAGGAAGGGGTTTTCCGCGGTATTGTCACGAGTGTGGCCACAAATATTTCTGCTATGCCGCCGGGGTGGCCAGCCTACAATATGGGTACTTCCAGTATGGTCAGTACCAACTCTGCTGGCCCATTCATCAACGCTTTCACCATGCGTCGCTATGATGAAGATGTGGATACTGATTCTGCTACCGATACGGCCATGACATGGTACGTCATTCTGCCGACGGGCGTATCGGTCGCTGGTTTCGTCAAGCCGGGTGATGTTGTTCTCGTAGCTGGGGATGTATTGGCGGCGAGTGGAACGGCAAGTGGAACAGTTGGTGGCAACAGTAATGGCACGAGTACTGGTAGCGGCACTATTCGCGCGTACGGCATCAGGGAAATATCAGCGGGAGATGAGCAATAATGAGCAATAAATATCTTTTTTCATTCTCATGTAGTCAATGATTCGAAGAGTGTTCTTCAATCAAGTTCAAGTTACGAAGTAAGCTCCAACAAAATCTGCGATAGTGAAAACAGTGAAATAAACTTTTTAGCGTGTGGTACTAAAAGCGTCGATTGGTTGCGGATAATTATAAAAAAAGACTATACTATGATGCATGATTAAAAAATTGTTCTTGCCGTGTGTGGTGATTGTCGGCTTTATTGGTTTTGTTATCTACGGGCGGATGAAGGCGGCGCCGAGTACGGCGATAGTTCCACGTATTTCGGTTTCTCCTACACTAGCTACGACAACCACTGGCCAATATAAAGACGGTACCTATACCGGCAGTGTGGCCGATGCGTATTATGGCAATGTTCAGGTGCAGGCGATAGTACAGAATGGCAACATCGCCGATGTTCAGTTTCTTCAATACCCGAGTGACAACGGCAATAGTGCGAATATCAGCCAGCGTTCTATGCCGCTTCTCAAAGCCGAAGCCATCAGTGCCCAAAGCGCCACTGTTGATATCATCTCCGGCGCTACCCAGACAAGTCAGGCTTTTCAACAGTCACTGACGGCGGCATTGAATCAGGCTTCTTAGATTTTAGACTAAAGACTAATGTCGCGGCAGAATAAAAAATAAAGATGCGTGAAACAAAAATCATCATGGGTATGCCGGTGACGGTGGAGATTGTTGAGAACGCCGACACTGCCGGCGTTCTTGTTGATTTTTCGAGCCTCATGCGCGAAGTCTTCGACTACTTTACCTATGTTGATGAAAAGTTCAGCACATATAAAAGTACCAGCGAAATCAGTGCTATCAATGCCGGCAAATTGGTGCTGGCTGATTACAGCGACGACATGAAAGAAATTTTTATGCTGGCGGAAAAGACAAAAAGAGAGACGGATGGATATTTTGATATTGTCAATCAGGATGGAAAATACGATCCGTCGGGTATCGTCAAAGGTTGGGCGATTTGGAATGCGGGAAAAATTCTCCGGCGGCGCGGGGTGGAAAACTTTCTTGTTGATGCCGGTGGCGATGTACAAACAGCCGGTTTGAAAAGTGGCGATAAAAATAGCTCTGGCAAAAATAGTATAGGCGAAAAATGGAGCATCGGCATCGCCGATCCGTTTGCTAAAAATTATGGTGGTACAGTTATGACGGGTGCGCCGAGCAAAGTAGTCAACGTGATCCGTGTTAGTGGGGAAGGTGTAGCCACATCGGGAACGGCCATTCGTGGTCAGCACATTTATAATCCACATAAACGTACGTTCGACCAGAAAGATAGCCACGGCGAGACAGGTGACGGTATTTATGACATTGTCAGTCTGACCGTTATCGGTTCCAATATATATGAAGCTGATCGTTTTGCTACAGCCGCTTTTGCCATGGGGAGGCGTGGTATCGAGTTCATCGAAAATGTAGAAGGTCTCGAGGGTTACATGATTGATAAAGATGGCATGGCTATCATGACCAGCGGTTTTAAGAAATATGTTGTGTAGAAGTGTTGTATAATTTGGTACATCTTATATTTTTGCCCATTCACTCATTTCCTCTATGTCCTTCATCGACACAATCCTCAATAAGATCACCATGTACCGTTTGGCGTTGTACTATTTGATATTTCTCGTTCTGGCCGCCGCAGTGCTCGGTATGTTCGGGCATGTGTCATACGGACCGGTGGCTATTCTTTTTTCGGCATTCTATATCACCCTCGTCTGCCTCGTGGTTAATGCCGTCTTCGCCTATTTCTTCGAGGCACCGGCCAATCCCGAATCGGTCTACATCACCGCTCTCATTCTTACCCTCATCATCGCGCCGATCCATTCGGCTACTGACATCCTATTTTTCGCTGTAGCAACGTGGGCTTCGATCTGGGCAATGGCTTCGAAGTACATTCTCGCCATCGGCAAAAAGCATGTCTTCAATCCCGCCGCTATCGCTGTGGTCATCACCGCTTTTTCGGTCGGTTTGTCGGCGAATTGGTGGGTGGGCACGGTCTGGATGTTGCCGTTCGTCGCGGTTGGTGGCTTGCTCGTGGTGCGGAAACTTCAACGTTTCAAAATGATGGGGAGTTTCGTGGCGGCCGCCCTCGTCGTCGTGATCATTCATCATCCGGCGGTGGTGACGATATGGAAAGCTCTCGCCGAGACGCCACTTATTTTCTTCGCTTGTATCATGCTGACGGAGCCATTGACCGCGCCTTCGACGCAGAAAATACGTATCGTCTACGGTGTTTTGGTCGGCTTGCTTTTTGCGCCATTTGTGCATATCGGTTCCATATATTCGACGCCAGAGCTGGCGCTCGTTGTCGGCAACGTTTTTGCTTTTATGGTCGTAAGTCCGAAGAAAAAGTTCGTTTTGAAACTGCGCGAGAAAAAGCAAGTGGCGGCGGGGACGTTCGAGTTTTGGTTCGAGGAAGCGGGAAAAGGCGGCGCGGGGAAAGATGGAACTCGCGGCAAACTTACCAATTTTACATTCCGACCGGGTCAATATCTCGAGTGGACGCTTGAGCCGAAATTGGGTCTCCCGGAAAAATCGGACGGTTCATCGACGGCTATTTCATTTTCATCATTTATCGCCGGTTTCCGCCGCATCTTTTTTAATATTTTTTCAGCGGACAATCGCGGTATTCGTCACTATTTTACTATTGCTTCATCGCCAGGAGAAGCGGCAGAAAAGGGCATTGCCATCGGAGTCAAATTTTATGGACATGTTGCGGGCGGTAGCGGACAGTCGAGTACTTTTAAAAAAGTTCTCATGGCTATGAAGCCCGGCGATACGATCGTGGCGTCGGGCATGGCGGGGGATTTTTTTCTGCCGCCGAAAGTTGTCACATCGATCAAGGGAAAAGATGTACCGACGAGCGATCAGCGCATCGTCATGATGGCCGGTGGTATTGGTATTACGCCGTTTCGCAGTATGATTGCCGATTTGCTTGACAGGAATGAGCAGAGACCCATCCGTATTATTTATTCCAATAAGACTGCCGCCGACATCGCCTACAAAGACATCTTCGACGAGGCGAAGAAACGCCTCGGCGTGAAGACTGTCTATACCCTCACCGATATCAACACGGATACCAACCCGAATGCCATTCCTGCCGGCTGGCGCGGGCGGCGCGGTTTTGTGGACGCAAAAATGATCGAGGAAGAAATACCCAGCTATATGAACTGCCTATTCTATCTCTCCGGCCCGCGGGCTATGGTGACAGCGTACGAAAATATTCTCTTTGACATGGGAGTGCCGGGATCGCAGATCAAGAAGGACTTTTTCCCGGGGTTTGTATAGGTTTATTATGTTTAATTAAGGAGGATGGCCTGTGTTGTGCCCGGGGTGGGACTTGGTCACGGATAATTTTCTCGCCGTCGCTCGAAAATTTCCGCGACCCCGCCTCGCGGTCTCGTCTGTTGACTCGACAACGCTCCGGCTTTCTCGTTCCACACGCGAAGCGCGAGGGCGCTTCGCTCCCAGCACAAACTCACTTTGTTCGTTTGTGCCGATTCCTGAACGAAGTTCGAACCTTTTTCGCCGCGAATCCGGAACAATGAGGTGTCGCTTCGCGACGCTTCCTTAGTGTGGGGTCGTCCCATTGCGCCTTCGCTCCGCTCGGCGCTGGGAGAAGGGCGGACGGCAGCCGGGGGTGTGGGGGAAGGTCGCCGTCCGCCCTTCCTCTTCGTTTTCGCGCGCCGCCCTGCAGGTTTTTTCGGGCGGGGGCGGAACCAATTCAGAAATCCTCGTGGCTCATTTCCACCATATGAGCCACAATAATATTTAGCGCATGAATTGATACTTTGCATCGCGCGGAGAACCCACGCGAGCGATATGTCCTTACTCCACCAATTTCACTAGGTAACGCGTTGTAATCGCGCTTGAGATATGCAGAAGTTTTTGGACGTCTTCGTTGGCAAAGATTTTATTTTTTTGTGCGAACAGAATGATCTTGTCGAGCTTTTTCTGCTTGTTGGACTGAATCTTAGCTTGAGCTTTGATGAGCAAGGCGTGAATGAATCCGGCTTGATATTGTTGCGCCGACGATTGCGCCTGTGGCACTGGCGAAGTCAGTGGCGTCGGCGCGGACGGCGCAGACTGTGGTTCAGATTGATTTGGAACCGGTTGAACTTCTTCAGAAGCTGGCGGATTATTGTTTACAGGAGTTGGCTGGTCTTCAACCGGCGTTTCTGGCTCATTTGGAGCAGAAATTGGCTCATCTGGCACCTCGCTTTTTGGCTGATTTACCCCTTGATTTTGATCTTCGACGGAAGTGTTAATAGAAACGCTTTTAGGCGATTCTGGGGCCTCTGTGGGCAAATCGGTAGGCGTAGAGCCATCTGACTGGCTAGAAACGTCAGAAATCGGTACTTCATGAGTTTGAGCTTCTTCTGGAGGCGTAGCTATGTCTTGTGATTGATCATCATCCATGAGGAGGAATATTTTACCAGATTTTCATTTCATCAGCGCGTTGACCTCATTCATCGTTGCTACTCCAAAGAATCCAGTCGGGACCGTCAATCCTTGCGGCTCGAGTATCTCTTTCTTGTACGCTTGCTGGAACTTCATTAAAGCGGCTTTCGTTGCAAGACCGAAATATGTCGTCTCGTGTCCGGGAGAGCCTGCTCCATTCTTGGCGACGATGAAACCTTGAGAATTGAGAAATATCTGCAACTTCTTAACATCGCTACTGGTCACACCAGATTTTAATGTCCGTAAAAACGACGATCCGGAATTCGACGACGGCGTTTTTACAGAAATAACATTTTGCGTCGGAACATTTTGTGCTGGAATCGTTATTCCGTATTGATTAGCAACTTGCTGTGCCTGCGTGTAGAAGCCCATCGCCAGAAGATTATTGACTTGGCTTGAGGCACTGCCACCGCTAGAGCTGTAGCTGGTAGTAACAGCGGGTGGTAGGACTGCGTTTTTGACTGTTACTGTTATTAATGACGATGTAGCGTAATTCCCCGCGTTATCTCGTGCCACGGCAACAATGGTATGCAATCCGTCAGAAACTGCTGTTGAATCCCATGTTGTCGTATATGGAGCGACCGTGATTTCTGATCCGATGTTGGTGGTACTATCCAACTTGAATTGCACGCCTGCGACAGCTACATCATCGGAAGCTGTCGCGGACAAAGAGACCGCCGAACCGGCAACGGTAGAACCGCCTGAAGGTGATGTGAGAGCAACCGTCGGAGGTGTGGTATCAGTGGTCGTAAATGGCAGGATTGAGCCCGTGCTCGTTCCGGCCGAGTTCACCGCATATGCGCGGAAGTAGTAGGTGGTATTGGGTGTGAGGCCTGTAAAACTCTGACTGAATGTCGTTATACCAGTCTGACCGTTCAGGGTTGTAGTCGCAATGACCGTGGCGAGAGTCGGTGATGTGCCGTATGCAAATCCAGATTGCGTAGCATCGGCTCCGCCAGTCGAAGTAATCGAAGCGTTCAGAGTTGCAGTCGAAGTCGAGATCGGCGAAGCGGCGACAGTTGAAATCGACGGTGCCACTATCGGGTCGCCATACATACCGAAGTCAGAAAAGTTAGAAGTACTGCAAGTTACCGTTTTGGCTCCTGTATTCACCGAGCAACCAGTGAGCGCGGTCCATGAACTGCCATCATATCTGTAGATCTTCAATGAAGACTCCAGAATGCCTGTAATATCACCAGAGACATAGCTCATCGTCACGGTCAGTGCTTGGCTGAATGTTGGTAGAGTCGTAGTGGCATCGGTCAAAGCTTTCAAATTGAAAATCTTATTGCCCACGAGCGACTTACTTGTCGGCGCGCCGGCTGAAGCAATGAAAGCTGTCGGGTCAAGACTTTTGATCTGGAAATTGGCGAAAGTGGATGTGCTGGTGAAAGATGTTGGAACAGTTATAGATAGAGTATCCAGATTTAATGGTCCACCGGAAGCCGTAGTGAGCATGCTGGATGTCGAAGTAGATACAGCCGCATTGCCGGTACAACCGGTGGTAATGAAAGTTGAATCAGTAGAGCTGGCCGTACCATTTTTGAGATATACAAGATCGTTTGTGATGCTTAGGCGATTACTACGGACACGATAGTGGTACAAGACACAAGATTGCAAGCCAGACACAGTAATCGAGTGACCGGTAATTTTTCGAGTGGTGGAAGAATTATCCTGTTCAGCGGTAGAGGTGGAATAATTGGAGGTGAGATCAAAATCGACGATGCTGGAAGACGAGGCATTCGATGTCCAACCGATGATGGCAGAAGATGCCGTCGTAGAAGTAGAAATATTACTTATTAAGGTGAGGGGATGAATTAAAGCGTCAATTGCAGGCCATATACGATTTGCAATTACCGTTTCTCCAACAGTGTTCTGGTGCGTACCATCAGGATTATAGTAAGTGGTATTAGAGTTCTGTCCCGCTTGCCCCATAACAGGGTCATTGCCCATGTCTACTAACGCTTGGGCATATGTAGTATAGTTAGCGCGTAACGAAGCATTTGTAGCTTGCCTAACAACTTCGCTTGGATTCTCGGTATTGGGCAATACGGTAACGGCTATATTCTCCCAACCTACAGCTTGTCGAGCACTATAATAAGTGGGCAAATTAGTATATGCTGGTTCATTTGTTCCCTCCCATCCAACAAGTATGTTATTGACTAATGTTGAGTCAAAAAGCGGATCAACTTTGGTTGGCGCGTCGACTATCAATTGGCTTGTCGTTTTACCAGAGACCGCCTGATTTACATATGGCACCTTAACAGTTTCTAAGCCATCTATGATGTCAGAGAAAGGAATAGCTCCTAACGCGCCGCCGGCAGAGATGCTATTACCATCGTATACTACTCTGTTCGTAAGTGGTAATGGCCACGTCCATGGAATATTGAACCTTGAAGCAAGATATGCATTTACATTGTTAATCTCATTGAAAGAAAGAGCTCTATTATATATATAAACGGCTTGTATATAACCATTAAATAAAAAACTGCCATCTCCTCCTATATTCCAAACAGATGTTGTGTCAAAGTTTGGGAGACCCGCACCCTCAGTTGCAAAAGTATTAAATGCAGATGGAGATCCATCAGAAGGAAGATAGCCATTCAGATAAATTAACTGGGTGCCGCTTGTACTGATGTTTGGATCGGGAGTGAATGAATCCTCATAAACATTTCCGTGTAATAAACTATTTGTGGTCGAAGAAAAATTGTAATTGCCGTCGCCATAATTTTTGACCTGTGAACTACTTGTAACAAGCCACCATGCTCGATTTGAAGAAGATCCCTTATGCAACAAATTAGCATATGTAACACCAGATGAAGTTTGTTTATACACAATAAAGACGGTTGATGAACCAGTGTTGCCAAAATTAAGAACACTGGGATTACCTAAAGTTAGAAGCGTATTGGCACTAGCTCCAAATTGTACGCCAGAATATCCGCCGTCTTTATTTAAAGTTAATAACGGCTGGTTAGTAGCATTCGTATTCGTCGCATCATAACCATTCCCCGACTTATCAGCCCACAAAGCGATCTTATCGCTCTCTAATGTCGCAGGCTGTGTCTTGGCAGTATCCTTGTAGAAAGAATTTGGTTGAGAGGCATCCAACCATAGTTGAAGACCCGGTATATCGGTTGGAGCGGAAATAGCAAACGCTTTTTGAGCTGACGATCCGAAAAATATAGCAAAAACCGCCAAAATGACGATGACACATTTTGCCTTCCAATTTTTAGAGAGAGCTTCTACTCTCTCTCTCTCTCGTTAATCGCATAATTAGTTTTTAATACGGCCACGGTTAATAATTTAGTGGACTTTTAATGACTGCTCCAAATCGTACTTATATACTCTTGTGAGATTGTGCTAATTATAAACCATCTATGCATTTTATGGAAATCAAAGTATATGCACCGTTTTTGCTTGACTTGCAGTAACCTTTAGGTATATACTCTTACTATCGGATCGGGGTGTCCCCGGTCGGTAAAAGGTCCCGCAAGGGACTTTTTACGTTTATGGAAAGACTTTCAATCCGTAGCCGTCCACTTTTCCGTTGCTTCCTTTTCTCAATTTACTCTCTATTATCTGGAACGGTATGTAAGGTTCTTCCGAATTCAAAACATGCCGAGCGATCGGATACGCGCACAGGTCGGCGATTTGCAGACCTATATCGTTATCTTTTTTCAATTTCATATTGAATTCGATGATGCGCTGCTTGAAGCGATCGCTACCGACATGGTATGTCCCCTTATCGATCACGCTGTTGTAGTGCGCGAGCAATTGAGTGTCTTCTTTCTTGCCTCTTTTTTCTATGTTGATCGACACGGTCGAAGCCGAGGTCTTTTCATCAGTGCAGAAGACCAATCGTTCGAGAATATATGAAAGACAGATCGTGTAAGGATTCTGAGCGATCTTTCCGTATTTCTCGATATGCTTCTTCTTGTCGATCGCGACGGCTATGACCGTAAACCGTGCATCTTTTATTATCGCGTTGAGCTTTTCATAAAATTTTTTCTTCAGGTCGAGGTCGAATAGTATCTGGAATGCGCCGTCACATTTCCTGATATCTCTAGAATGCAGGATGACTTCGGTAGTCTTGAAAAACTCCATCTTGAGATCATTGATCCTGCTGACCATGTCGTTATACTCAGTATCCTCAAAAAGACAGCCTGCAAGCAGAAATATCGGAAAGTTTTCATCGACAAAACCCAGACCGTGATCACCGGTTTCATCAAGAAAGAAATTATACTTTTTCGGTTGAGTGGGCATACGATGCGTGGTTATTCTTTCTGTCATATTTTATCATAAAATTTCAAAAAGAAATCTCTCCTCTTATTATCCTGAAAAAACCTGCAGGGCGTCGCGCGAAAACGAAGAGGAAGGGCGGACGGCGACCTCCCCCACACCCCCGGCCGCCGTCCGCCCTTCACGACGCGCCGAGCGGAGCGAAGGCGCAATGGGACGACCCCACACAAGGAAGCGTCGCGAAGCGACACCTCATTGTTCCAGATTCGCGGCGAAAAAGGTTCGAACTTCGTTCAGGAATCGGCACAAACTCACTTCGTTCGTTTTTTGTGCGCCTTGTGGGACGATATTGGAACGGAAATAACCAAATAAAAAGTACAACCTTCCAGATATTGAGGGGGTTGATCTTCCTTTTATCCGTTAATTGCTAGCCTCTTTTTTCATGGTAACAACCAAATCCTTGACCATTCCGTTAATTTTTCCGAGATACATTTCCATCTCCTGCATAATCTTAAGCTTTTCAGCTGGTGAAGTACTTGCTTTCTTCAATTTCTCAATACTCTCTTTTATTTGTTCTTTTGGTATTTTATTTATCATATTTTTATAATTTATTTAATTACCCAAGAATATCAATTCTATCTGCCACAAAAGCCGCAACTTTTGCAAGAGAAGTAACGGCCGTCATTCCGATGGTAACGACGAGTGCTTCTTTGGTATTTATCCCCTCCATATATGCATCTGCCGCGACGAGACCACCCATAAGAGCGGGGAACGACCAAAGAATTGCATCCTCAGTAATAAACGTTTTTACACCTTCGATCCCCTTTTTTACCGCCGCACTCCATCCATTCTTTGGCTCTTTAGTAGCCAATTGATCAAATTGTTCAAGATTCGTTTGTAACTCAGCCGCAGTAGTATCAAGTTTTTCTTGTTGAGCACCAATCTCTCCCTCAATTCCTGAATTTTCAGGGTTAGATTCTATATTAGACATATTTTTTATATTACATTAATAATAAAACGTAGACACATATTATTATAACGTTTTTTCGTTAAGTAGCTATGTTTTTAGTACCCTTGACATAATAACCTATTTGGTATACACTTATGGCAGATAAGGTCTGGTTTTACGTAGCCTTAGTTCCTGAACAATCAAACATTCAACAATTGGAGGAATTCATATGTTTATCAAACGCCTTGTAAATTCCGTAATCACAATTCCTGTTCTGTTCGTCATCTCCGCAGTCTTGATCGTCGCTTCTGCTTACCTCGGACACTACCTTGACTATTTCGAAGCGACGCACCAGCCGATAGGTGTCGGAGCGGTTGCGTTTCTCATGGGAGCCGCGATGCTGGACTGTCTGATGTTTCTCGGGGCTGTCTTCATCAGTACGGGTGCTGTCGCCGTTCTCATCACAGGCCACGGCCTATTGTGGCGGCGAGTGGACGAGCACGACTTTCTGCAAAATCCCGACGGATCGGTTTTCCGAAGATTCGAGAAGGCAGACCTCATTTGGAGATGGAGTCCAATCTTCAACGGGCGGAAATTGATGGGATACAGCGATTTTTGATGAGGATTGCGATAGACGAAATCCACTTTCAGCGATGAGGGTGGATTTTTATTTTTTAAACATGGACGTACTGTTCGATACAGAGTTAATTTGCTTCTAAAATAGAGTGTCTTTGACTAAGCCGTACTGCTGCTCTATAGCAGGGTTATAAAAATTGCTTCTAATTTCTTCTAACAAAGATAGTCAGAAATTGGCTTCATAGTAAGTACTTCGAGATTCACCAACAGGATGTAAGAGCTTCATATCAACCGTTGTTACTTTCGAACAGATTAAAAAAGTCTTTCTAGACGGCAGTACAGCCTCCGCACGGTATCTCATCGTCGATGATGAATAAAAGCGCAGAATGTTGGAAAAGATACTTTCGAACGCTTCCATTACCAACAAAAATATAGCTCAACACAGCTTTAAAAGTCCATATTCAATGCTCGCGAAAGTGTCGAAAAATGCTGATTTTTCTACTTTGTGCCCGGGGTGGGACTCGAACCCACATGATCTTTCGATCGACAAATTTTAAGTCTGTTGCGTCTAGCCGATTTCGCCACCCGGGCGTTTCTTTATTTTTTACATCATTGAGCTGTCCGAATTTTTCGGGAGGCGTAGGCCGGGATCGAACCGGCGTATAACAGTTTTGCAGACTGTCGCGTTTACCAACTTCGCCACTACGCCATTGGGGCATCGCATTGCGGCTATATACCGCACTGTCACTATTCTAGCTGTTCTTTGAGATTTCGTCTATGTTCTGGCGGTTTTTCTCGCCGGCATCCAGAGTAAAATCAAAGAAGGGAATACGGTGCATGCGACGGCACTTCTGTGTGAAAAATTCTCGAAATTCGGCGCGCTTGCGTTTTAAGAAGTCGTGTGCAGTCTTTTCTTTATCTTGAGGCAAAACGGTAAAATAAATGTCGGCACGAGCACCACGGTCGCCGATCTCCACTCTGGTGACGGTAATGAGCGACAGGCCGTTCGACTCAAGCTGAATGAATTCGCCGGCTGTTTCCCGGATGAGATCCTTCAGTCTGCCGTCTTTTATTTCTGGATTGATTATGTCAGGCATTTTTTGGTGATTTTATTTTTTTTACGCTATGTCTTATGCGACTTTTTCCACGATTTTAAAACCCTCAATTTTATCGCCGACGGCGATTTCTATTTTTGATTCAATAAGAGTGCCGAAATCATACCCTTCACGCACGCTCGATGCTTTGACTTTCTGCTGTTGCAATTCGCGGATCTTGCCGCGGCCGATGTCGGTATCGCGTCGCAGAATTTTTACTTCGGAACCGACGGTTATCTCGCCCTCCTGGACTTTGCCGCCGATGATTTGTTTGTCTTTATTCTTGCTGAAAATGGCCAGAATTTTTGCTTTACCAGTGGACTGCTCTTCGTATTCTTTCGGCACTTTTTCGGCGACGGCGGCCTTGACGAATTTTATCAGATCATAAATGACACTGAATTCTTTGAGATTGACGGTAGTGGTCGGCCGTTCGAGGATGCTTTTGGCTTTTACATCCGGCTTGGCGTTGAAGGCCACAATGACGATGGAAGGATTGCTCTGGGCGGTCTTGACATCGCTTTCGGAGACGACACCGATACCTTCGATGATGATGCGGATGGCCACTTTGTCGTTCTTAATTTTTGCCAGCTCATGCGTGATGCCGTCAAGACTGCCGACGGTATCGGCTTTGACGATGAGAGGAAGGATGATGGCGTCGGCCGCATCGCTATTTAATTTTATTTTTTGCAATCGCGGATCAGGTCTCCATTCGTCGGCCATTTTTTCTGCCACTTTTTTATCCGTAACAATAGCGAAAGGCGAACCGACCGGTGGTAATTTGTTCCAACCGACGACGGAGACCGGACTGGAAAAGGTAGCGTAGGTGAGCGACGTGCCGGTAAAATCTTCAAGAATGCGTACTGGAGCGAAGCTGTCTTCGGCCACGACATACATGCCCGTTTCGATATGACCGTCTTGTATCACCAACGTCGCACTGATGCCTTTTTTATTATCAAGATGGGCTTCGACGATGGCACCCGTGCCCAACTTTTTACTATCGGCTTTGAGATCCGCCACTTCGGCGGTGAGCATAATAAGATCAAGAAGTTCGGGTACGCCGACACCGGTCACAGCGGAAATCGGCACAAAAGAGACATCACCGCCGTAACCTTCAAGATATATTTCATTTTCAGCCAGATTAATTTTCGTCCGTTCAATGTTTGCTGACGGCTTATCTATTTTATTGATGGCCACGATGTAGGGGATTTTTTCGTCTTTAATGCAGGCGAGCGCCTCCAAAGTCTGCGGCTTGACGCCGTCTTCAGCCGAGACAACAAGAATGGCAATGTCGGCCACGTGCGCTCCGCGCTCGCGAATGTCACAGAAAGCTTCATGCCCCGGGGTGTCAATGAAGGTTATTTTTTTCGGTGCACTTCCCGCAGTAGTGTGTTCGACTTCGTAAGCTCCGAGATGTTGGGTGATGCCGCCGGCTTCGCCCGCCACGACATTGGTCTTGCGAATATAATCGAGCAAAGTTGACTTGCCATGGTCAATATGCCCCATGACCACGACGACGGGTGGACGTATAGAGAGAGTCGCAACGGGCGATTTTTTGATTGTTTTTTTATTTTCAGTGGCCATAGATATGGGTAAATATGAGAAAGCCCAGCATATCAGAAAAAACGAAGGTTGGCAAACGACGACGTACCGTACGTAGCGTTTTTATTTTGCTTCGCTGGAGCATATTGATTTTGCGCACTTTTTCTACATGAGAATGAAAGCAAAAATTCATTAAAAATATGGCTAACTTTCGTCGGTCGAAACCTATCTATTCTCATTTAGAAAAAGTGCAGAGAATCAACTTAATTAGGTCTGACATTTTCTTGCTTTCTTGCCGAAATTTGTTGGTAATAAAAAGAAAAACCCCGCGAGGGGTATTTCTTGTTGCACATTCTACACACACCTACGCCTCTGTCGGTGGTGTTGGTGGAGGCGTCTGCGGCTGTGGAGGAGGAACGGGTTTTGCTTGCTTTGCCATACCTGTAAAGGCGGGTGGATTAGCTCCCGCAATGCAAAAGTATATACCCGTATATAGTTGCGGCAACAGATGTCAGCGTTAGCTCACTGACTTGACTCATCGTCAAAAGATACACCGGAATAATGAAGCCCAGACAAACTCTTTTGGTGTGGTGTAATACGTCAGATTATTACGCCATACTTGTCTCTCAATACAAAATAGTGTAACGTATTTTGTAGATAAGAAACTAAACCAAATTAACGCTTGCCGAAAGGATAGTATGAAAAATTATTTCGTCCTGGCAGTCATGCTATTTCTGATGATTGTGCTTCATCTATGGAAATATATTAATGACTGGTTAGCTCTTTTCCATGCTCGTACTGATCTTCTGCGGAAAAAGTGGAAAACAGCCAGAAAAGAACGATTGTTGTGGAGAGATGAACACTGGCTTAATTTTAATTTCGATGACCCGGAGTATCAAAGACTTTGGGAAATTGAAATCGGTGCCGAAGACCTGTACCTCATACGAATAAACAGCGTATGTCACGGTGCAAGCGTCAGTTGGCAGGACTATACGCATGAGCGAGAAGAATCAGAACATCAGGAATGGTAAGAAAAGTCACGGCTCTTATGCATACGCACGAGGGCCGTTTTTTCTATTTATTTATTTTGATTAGTGCAGTGTTCAATAACAACATTCCACAATGCTCCTGCTGTATCACGCGGTTTGCCATTGAGAGGAAATAAGTGCACGTCAATAAAAGGTAAACTGTTGCATTCGATGATGCCGAAATGACGCTGGTCGGAACGAGACTGATCAGAATGCAGTCGGCTCGACAGCGGTTGAGTGATGTCGCTGACAATAAAATCCGCACCGACAAGCTGATCATCAAGAATAACAGCGATTTTCTCGAGCAGGGTAATGATATCCGGATGAGCACTATCAGTAACGTCAGTCGAGCCGCCACCTGCGCCGATGGAAGTTTTTTTGGACAACATGATGATTTCACCTTTCTTGAGAATGGTATCGAGGTCGAAAATCATATCAAAGTTTCCTTCTCTTAAGTCGGCGATTTCTTTTTCGATTTTTATTTTTCCATACACCGGCCCTTGCCGCTCCGGCCGCCGGTTCTCCATTTCTATGAGTTCACCCAGGCTGTGCATACCATCACCCGTCACCTGCGGCGGATCTTTGCGACGGATACCGATGACGTTACCACCGATAACGGTGCCGCGATAGACATGACCGACAAGCTCCTCTTCGACGATGACCCACGGCGAAAGCTTTTTAGCTTTGATGAAAGCTTGGCGAAGTTCGGTCTCATTGGTGATGCCTGTGGTGGTGTGGCGGCTTCGTGAGCCAGTCGAAGGTTTGACGATGACGCTCGTGTGAGAAATATCCGAAACGACATCGTCAGACTTTTGTGAATGTTTCAACTGTCCGAAAATCTCTACAGCTCTCTTCCATGTGAATGCTGTGCCTCCACAGGCGACAGGGATGCCGGCTTCAGCTAGTTTTTTCTTTAAAATAGGTTTATTGTCCACCCATGCAAGGGAAACAGGTAGACCTTTTTCACCCGATAATGTGAACGCGGGACGGGGCAGACCATCAAAGACGATGGCTCTTGGTTTTTTTCTGGTCCCGACGATGATTTCCGCCACAAATATTTCCCGACTGATACCGAATGGTCGAAATTCCCACATCTCAATACCACGTCGCTTGGCTTCAAGCCAGACGCAGAGGGCGCGGCCACTCGTCAGAGCGTCAGGCTCATGGATGATGGTGCCGAGGCACATGGTCGCTAGGCCTTTTAAAAATGTCGGATGAAAAGAAAACTGAAAAGAAATCGGCAGGCTTATTTTTTCAATCGCCGCATTCATCTTTTCAACGAAATGGTTGACCGGAGTATGACCGCAGTCGGGACAGAGCGCTTTGACAGGAGGTTGGGCTGAAACTGACATGTTATTTTTTTTCGATGATCGAAAAATTTCTCAACAATCTTTCCGCTTCTTTGGTCGCCGCGATTTCTTCTTCAGAAAGCTCGTACGTCGAAGCGCCGGCTTTGACTGGTTTGGAAAAGATGCTGACATGATCGCGCGAGTAGAGGCTGGAGATGACCACCCCGTCGCCGTCTTCGTTCAGGAAGGCCGTGGCGAAACTTTGATTGCCACCGCTTCCGGTGCCTTTGAATGGATTGAAGCGGACGGTATGCACCGACTGGACACTTCGTTTCAAACGATTTTCCACCCCGAGAAGATATTTTTCCAATTCGGTACGGAACGTTTCCAGCTCGTGTATCGATCCGTTGATGTTGACAATAGAAGTGTCAAGACCGATAGCTTTCGAGTCCGAGAGGAAACGGTTGAGCTTGCGATAGAGATATATGATGAAACCGGCCATGACGAGGATGATACTGCCGAGGATGGCGAGAGCGATGATCATAATAGTGGAGATATTGAGCATGTTTTGATGTGATGTATAAAATAATTGCCTAAAAGTAAGCTGAAGTATATAGTATTTATATTATGAAATCAAAGCGGCTCGAGAAGAAAGTGACAATAGAAGCACGGCGAAAAGTTTATCTCGACTATGCAAGTTTGACACCGACTGACACGAGGGTGATGAAGGAAGTCGAGCGCGTCTCGACGATTGAGTATGCCAATCCTTCGTCTATCCATACGGCTGGTGTCGCCGCCAAGAAAATCCTCGAACAATCGCGGACAACCGTGGCCGATTTTCTCCATGCTCATACTGATGAAATATTTTTTACCGCAAGCGGCACTGAAGCGAACAATATCGCTATTCGAGGGGTGGTAGAAGCGGCAAAAATCGAAGCACTGCGAGAGTCGGCCGTCCGGCCGCACGGCCACATACATATAGTCGTCAGTGAGATAGAGCATACGTCGGTTCTTGAGACAGTGAAAGCTTTGGCCGCGGCAAATCTTGGTAAGGAAATCAAAATGGAAATCGAGATTGATTTTATCCCTATTTGTTCTGATGGCAGAATTGATCTTGATGCTCTGAAGAAACTGCTTCGGCCGGAAACGATTCTCGTCTCCATCATGTTGGTAAACAATGATATCGGCACGATTCAGCCGATTCGTCAGGCGGCGAAGATTGTCAGAGATTTTAGCAAAGCGACGCGGGAAATGGGGCAAAAAATGAAGAGGCCGATTCTTTTCCATACTGATGCCTGTCAAGCTCCTCTGTATCTTGATATTAACGTTGAGACGCTTGGTGTTGACCTCTTGACTCTCGATTCGAATAAGGTTTATGGTCCGCGCGGCGTCGGTGTGTTGTATAAAAAGCGATCAGTGAAAATCGGCGATCATGCGGATCATGCCGATATTGTACCGATCATGACAGGTGGCGGGCACGAAAGCGGTGTGCGGCCGGGTACGGAAAATATTCCGGCAATTGCCGGTTTTGCAAAAGCGCTTGAGATTGCGGCGGCCGAACGTGTCAGCGAAACGAAACGTCTTTTGACGTTGCGGAATTATTTTGTTGAAGAATTGAAAAGGCTAGTACCGGGCATAATCTTGAACGGTTCCTATGTAGAGAGCGAACGTCTCGTCAACAACATTAATGTCACTTTTCCAAGAAAACAAAAAAATGGCATCGACCCAGACCGTGACCTCGATTTTGATCATGAATTTTTTCTCCTCGAGCTCGATGTCCGCGGTATAGCCTTGTCAACAAAAAGTGCCTGTTTGCGTGATGAAGATGAGTCGTATGTAGTGCGAGCACTTCGTAATGCACGTGATAGGGAGGTTGATGGGGGGAGTTCCGGTAGGGAACAATCTTCCGCTCAAGCTATTCGTTTTTCTCTTGGCCGCAAAACCGCAAAAAAAGACATTGATTATACTTTGGGAATGATTGATGAAATATTGATGAAATAATGTGTGTCGGTATGTAGTAGGTATCAGCTTTCCCCATGAGATAATGGACTTTATATACAGTTTATTCAGTTGTTATCCACAATTATAAATACATAATTATTTCAATAGTGTTATCATTTGACGACATTTGGTGGTAATGCATATTCTTTCTGAAGTAATGACTCCCTAGAATATAGAAAATAGATAATTTAAAAATGATGACAATGCAAACAAAAGAAAACAGTACTTTTCTCCGCGGCGTTACCCTGACTCTCGGTACGATCGGTGCAGTGGTGGTGTTTGTCGCATTGCTCTATGCTACGATTCCCAATGTTCGGTATGTCCAAGCGGCAACCGCAAGTTCAAGTGTGGTTGTCACCTTGAATGTCACTGCCGGCATTTCCATAACTGCTCCAGGAAATGTCACCATGAGTACGCCGATCACTATATCCCAAGCTAGTTCCATTGGTACCACGACATGGACAGTTATCACAAACGATTCGAACGGTTATACTCTTGCCGTCAATGCTACATCTTCGCCCGCTATGCAATATGGCGCGACAAGCACCATAGCTGACTATCAAACTGGTGCTCCCAATACCTGGGCTGTGGCCGCCTCCGCCGCCAATTTCGGATATTCGGCTTTTGGTTCTGATGTAGCTTCGACAACATGGGGTACCGATACACTCTGTGGCACTAGCCTCGGTACACCCTCGATGAATTTGAAGTACAAAGGTTTTACCACTTCTCCATTTACCATCGCTTCCCGTACGTCTACCACCACTCCTACTGGAATCAGCACTACTGTGTGCTATGCCGCTCAGCAGGGCACGAGCTTCTTTATTCCTTCAGGGACGTACATTGCTACAATAGTGGCCACAGCTACCAGTCTGTAATATATAATCATGAAAAACAAAAAAAGTATCATTATTTACTTGATGATCCTTGGTGGTACTGTACTTTCTATACCTGTGTATCATGTGTTTGCTCAGACCGTTTCATCGTCGACTGTGACAGTATCTACCACACCGTCAAGTCGACCACAAATCACCACTATTTCGGTAGATGTTAAAAATGATTTTATCGTCGAGCCCGGTAAAATAGAGGTTGATGTCAATCCTGGTGATGTCATAAACAAAGACATCTCCATCACAAGCAGGATAAGTAAATCAACAAAGTTTCTTATTACCACCGAAGACTTCCAGGGATCACAGAGCGAAGATCAGCCGGTTGTCCTTCTTGGCGACAAATCAAGCCCGTGGTCTTTTAAGGATAATTTAGTGCCTGCAGTGACGAACTTCACCTTGAATCTTGGTGACCGTATTGATTTACCTGTTACCATCAATGTACCAAAGAATGCCTCTCCCGGAGGTTATCTTGCCGCCGTCATCGTATCGAATGAACCGCAGGTCAATACTGATACCAGTTCTGGAGCGACGGGTGCGCGTATCATATCTCGTGTTGCCGTACTCTTTTTTATTCGCGTGTCCGGTCAAGCGTCATCGAGCGGCTATACCGAGGATTTTCGCATTGCCAACCAACAAGCTATTTATTCACAGACGCCGGATACGTTCAAAATACTTTTCAATGATACAGGAAACATGTATCTCGTTCCGTATGGAAATATAAACATTACCAACATGGCAGGAAGCAATGTTGGCACCATTCCCGTGAATGCTTTCTTTGCTCTGCCGGATTCTTTGCGATATCTGGATGTCGCGTGGAATGATAATGGAGCTTTCCGGATCGGCAGATATACCGCAACACTGGAACTCAATCGAGGCTATGGTGGTATCGTCGATACGAAAGTCATTACATTCTGGATACTTCCATGGAAAATTGTCGGCCCGATACTGGCGGGTATTATTATTCTGGTAGTCCTTGTTTACTTCATATTCTCCAGATTTGAATTCAGACGCAGAAAATAAAGCTAAAAAATATATGCGCAAAGGGATATTGCTAATTATAAGCATATTGTATATTGTGCCGCTTGCTTCGAGGGCGGCGATGTCGAGTACGGATTACAAAATAGGCATTGATTCCGTCAATATGGGAGGGGATTATTCGACGAGTACGTCATATTCTATACAGGATACCGCCGGTGACGTCGCCACGGGTAATTCCACCAGTACCAATTACGCTATGAATGCCGGCTACCAGCAAATGTACACGTCGTACATCTCCATAAGTTCATTTTCGACGAACACACTGCCGTCTATGAGTGGTTTTACCGGCGGTATCGCTACAGGTACCATATCAACCTTGGTCGTGACGGACAATCCGGCAGGTTATTCACTCTCCGTTCAGGCCTCGTCCTCTCCGGCCCTGACCGATCTGAATGGAGCATCCTTCGCTGACTATGATCCTTCAGGTGGAGCGCCGGATTTTTCTTTTACCATACCAACATCGGCATCGGCTTTCGGTTTTTCCGTTGTCAGTCCCGATGTTGTCAGCCGATATGACAATAACAATTCTGCATGTAATACCGGTTCAATCAATACCGCCTTTACCTGTTGGGACGGTTTCTCCACATCACAAAAAATAATTGCTCAATCATCCTTTTCAAACCAGCCGAATGGTGCCACGACTACCCTCGATTTGGAAGCGGAAATCGGCTCCACTCAACTCCAAGACAGTGGAGCATATTCGGCTTCACTCATCTTGACGGCTGTTACGTTATAGATAAGTACTCTATAATAGTGGTATGAAAAAGAGAGGTATTAATAAGATCTTTATGTGCGGATGTATCTTTTCAGCCGCACTGTTTTTTTCTTATTTCTTATCTTATGTCCTGCCGGACTGTTATCTTACGTATGCCGATACACCAGGTAACGCCTCTGTCGTACAACTGATAGTAGTGAGCTCTCAAGCGGTTACTACTGCGGCGCCTGCCGGTGGTGTATATAATGCCGCAGTCGCTGTTTCATTGACCTGCGTCGATACGGGCGGTGTTGGTTGTGGATCTACATATTACACTACCGACGGCAGTACCCCGACAGCTTCTTCCAGTATATATTTGGGTCCGATCACCATCTCTGCCAATACCACATTGCGATATTTTTCAACGAATGTAGATGGAGTTTATGGTCTGGTTGGTTCTCAAATATATATCGTTGATACTATTCCTCCTGTAACGACGGCACATCCGCCGGGAGGAATCTATAGCACTGCACAATCAGTGACACTCTCATGTACCGACGACAATTCTGGTTGCGATGAGACATATTACACCACAGACGGGACTATCCCGACTGCCAGTTCCACCCAATATTCGGTGACAAATCCGATTTTTATCACGTCGATGACCGTTCTCAGATTCTTCTCCACAGATATTGCAGGGAACAGTGAATCACCTCAGATACAAACATATGTCATCAGTGCATCGACATCTTCACCCCCCGCCGCTCCAAGCACTTCATCCTCCGGAGGGGGATTTTATCCCGGTAATCAGACATTTATACTCGAGAATCTTGCTGTTCAAACGGCATCGACAAGCATAGTTGTTACGTGGTACACACATGAACCGTCTGTCTCTGTTATGTCATGGAATGTGGATGGAATCCTCGGTTCCTCCGGATCTGTGTCGGAGATAAGTTATATCGAGAAACATGTCATATCCGTCAATAATTTGCAACCGGACGAAGAATATGATGTGACTCTCGAGGCTGTATCGGTGGGTGGATCAGTACTGCATGATTCGTTTTTTGTCCGCACATTACCGGTATCTTACCCCCCGCCTAATATCACCGATTTTTCTGGGACGTCCTCATTCGGAGGAAATGTCATTCTGACATGGAAAAATCCGTCCATTGCTGATCTCGATTCTATACTGATTACTCGCGGCACTCGTTTCTTCCCGAGAGACCCAACGGAGGGATATATCGTGTATCAAGGAAAAGGGGAGACGGTGCTTGATCTCAATACCACACCGGACAATGAATATTATTACAGTGCTTTCACGGAAAATAGCTCAAAAATATTTTCTTCGGGAGTCGGTATACAATTTTTCCTCGGTCTTTCAACGTCTTCGATACCAGAGAGTGGAACGTCGCTTTTCGGTGGTACAGTTTCATCTCTTCCTATATCGAGTATCAACGGAATTATTTTTCTTAACAACAACATCGTTCTCACACCGGTGATAACGGAATCTTCGTCGAGCCCATTCATTACTGTGGGTATCAATCCCGATCTGTCACTCTCCGTCATTATTCCCGCATCTATCATCCCGCACGATACTGAAGAAATCATCATGAAAGTCTCCGATAAGAACAGCAATGGAGGTAATTTATTTTTCCTCTTTACGAAGATGGATGATGGCTCATATCAAACGACGGTACCTGCATATTTCGATTATGAAAGTGCCACGAGTCCATTCATTCTCAGTTTCCTCAGTGTGGGATATGAGGTCAGAGTACATGGAGTATTTAGTATAGGCACGACAAATACATCACCCCAATCGGCCACGACAACCCACGGAAACGATAATTATTTTCTATTGTATCTCATGATAATTCTTCTGCTTATCTTATTGATATTCTTTATGACCTTTAAGATATATTCCTCGAAAAAGAATAAGTAAAAATAAATAGAAATTCTAAGAAGACAGCCTGTGGATAACATCTGGATAACCTATGGATAACGTCTTAATAACCCATCAAAAAAGGTGTAGAACCTGTTTATAATCGGTATCAAGAAATCGTCTTTTTTTGCTAAAAAAGTTATACACAGCAACGTTTTTTTACTAAAGACGGGGTCTTTTTTACTTGGTATAATTAACGGCAGGCCAATTTAACGCCTAAAATAAAATCTCGAGTTACTCGAGATTCCTAAAATAGCTCTCAACGTGGCCATATTTAAGGATTATATATCATTGAAGGAAGCAGGACGCATTTCCGGCTATCATCCGGACTATATTGGTGCGCTTATTCGGTCAAATAAGGTAAAAGGCAAGAAAATAGGTAAGACATGGATGGTCAGTGAAAGTGACGTCAGAACTCATTTTTCCCGAAAGCATTATGCGCCGATTTCCAGAGGATTTTCCTCCAAAAAGAAACTCTTTTTAGTTCTTTTTATCGTCGTCATGGTAATTGTTATAACTGTCATCGGCATATTTTCATCGTATGGCTTTTCTATAAATCCTTCCGATACGGGAATTTCCGCAAAGGCTTCTCCTCAACAGTCTTTGACAGAAACGGTCGAACCACAAAGTACGGATGCGGAGGTCATGCAAGCCAGTCAATAACTCATGAAGAATATATATCAAATTCTTCTCATACTCTTCGTCATCACGCTCTCCACCGTTTTTTGTGCCGAAATTTCCACCGCTTCCGCGTCGACCAATTTCAATCAAGAAATAAATTATCAAGGACGACTGACGACGCCTCTCGGTGTGGCTGTGGCAAACGGCAGTTATGATGTTCGTTTCAAGCTCTACACCGTTCCCACCGGCGGTACGCCGATCTGGTCGGAAACGGATTGTTATGCGGCAGTCGGCAGTACGACCAATTGTAATGGTACTGGTCCCGATAATCGCGCTAGCATGAACAGTGGACTGTTCAGCATTATGCTCGGAAATACGACGCCGTTTACCGGAGTTAATTTCAATCAGACTCTGTATCTGTCGGTTGAGATCGGCGGAATATCAAGCACGTCTCCGTCATGGGATGGTGAAATGAGTCCGCGCAAACCTCTCGGCGTGGTCCCGGCGGCAATGACTGCCGCCAGTCTAAATGGTATAAGTGATACTCAATTTTTTCGGAATGATATCACCAACAGCACGTCCTCAAGTAGCGCCTTTTTGAACGTTACCCAGACGGGTACGGGCCCCGTCGCTACATTTACAGGTGCGACCACAACGGATATATTTTCCATCTTGTCTAGCGGTAATGTCGGCATCGGCACTACTACTCCCGGTTCAGCTCTTACTGTCGTCGGTGATACCTTCATCACTGGTAATGCCACCGCTACCAACCTTACTGCCACCGGGACGTTAAACATTTCCGGCTCTACTACCCTCGCCTCATCATTGAACGGCCTCCTTTTTTCTACCAACGGTCTCGTCTCATCTCTGGCCACTTCATCTATCGCCGTACTAAACGGTCTTACCACTGCCACGAGCCTTTCTTCCGTCGGTATCCTTACCTCTGGCTCTATCGCCTCTGGCTTCGGTAACATCAACATCGGTACCAATATCTTCACCGGTAATGGATCAGGCTTGACCAATATCTCCACTTCATCGCTTGTCGGAGTGCTTGCCGTGGCAAACGGCGGTACGGGTCTCTCATCCGTTTCCGCATCGTCATTTTTCTTGACCGATTCTTCCGGCAATCCGTACACCGGTACGACAACACCAGCCTTCACTCTCGGTGGTACCGTGATGGGGAACAATCAGAATATCACCGGTCTCAGCCTCCTCTCTTCCACCGGTGGAACATTTACGAATACCACTGCAACCAATGCCACGACAACCAAGTTTGCTGTTATTGGTACCGGAACATCAACCTTCAGTGGCGGTATCATCGCTACCTGCTTTGCTACGACGACGGGTGGGCAATGTATTACGGGTGGTAGCAGTGGTGGTGTCTCACTTTCCACCACCAACACATGGACCGCTCTCCAAACCTTCGGTAACAACATTTCTTTTGGTGGAGCAAGCACATCCATCGCAAGTCTCATATCAGATCAATTCTTGAAGTATAACGGTACAAACTGGATCAATGCCGCCATTGCTACCTCTGATGTCTCCGGTCTCGGTTCTCTAGCTACCTTAAGCACTGTCAACAATGCTAACTGGTCGGGTACGCCGCTTGCCGTAGGGAATGGAGGTACAGGACTCACTTCCGCTTCCACCTCCTCTTTCTTTCTGACCAATGCTTCCGGCAATCCGTACACCGGTACGACAACACCAGCCTTCACTCTCGGTGGTACCGTGATGGGGAACAATCAGAATATCACCGGTCTCAGCCTCCTCTCTTCCACCGGTGGAACATTTACCAATGCCACAGCCACAAACATTGTTGCAACAAACGCTTCAACGACGAATGCTACGACGACCAATCTCGCTGTTACCGGCACTGGCACTACAACATTCGGCGGCGGTATCATCGCCACCTGCTTTGCTACGACGACGGGGGGAAAGTGCATTACTAGCAGTAGCGGAACCAGTGGCGGAAACGGTACAGTCACCAGTGTCGGCATAACCGTACCAACAGGATTATCAGTATCGGGTGTACCGATAACAACAGCAGGAACAGCAACGATTACCCTCGCCGGTGGATATGTTATACCCCTGATCGCCTCTACCACTCAATGGGCTTCAGCATACGCTTCCACATCAGCACTCAATGCCACAGGTCCTATAACATATAACAAATCAACAGGGACGATTGCATGTGCATCATGCATCACATCAAATCTCATATCTTCCGTCTCAAACAGCGACGGTACACTGACTGTCAGTCCAACTACAGGTGCAGTAGTTGCCTCTCTCAATCTCGGCAATGCCAATACGTGGACAGGCACGCAACAGTTCAATGGGGGAATAAATTATCCAAATGGAAATACGATGGTGGATTCGTCGAGCAATCTTAATTACCCAGATGGGTCTGGTATGACCGATGGAACCGGTTTGTATTATGACGATAATTCATCGTATGGATCAAATGAAGGTCTTACTGACAATAGTGGTGATTTGTATTTGAGCGAAATGGGGGGCAGTTTGATTGATACGCAGGGTGATTCAGGTGCAAATAATCAATGTTTGAAAGCAATAAATGGCGGAACATGGGGAACTTGTGCGGCTCCGTCATCCGAGAAGTATAAGAACAACATTCAAAATCTTTCCGCCACGAGTTCTCTCAATATAGTGATGGCTCTGCAACCCGTGTCATTTTATTACAAAAATGACATAAACGGCATCGACAACAAGACTGGAGGATACCAGCCGCTTGACCCAACCGAGCAAGGTCAGGAAGTCGGTCTTATCGCCGAGCAGGTCTTGGGAGTAGATCCCGATCTTGTCAATTTCACGACTTCCACGACTACATTCGAGGGTATAACATATCCGCCCGGCACTCCTGATTCCGTCAGGTATGGAAATGCCGTGGCACAGCTCATTGGCGCGATTCAAGCTCAACAAAGCCAGATCGATATTGCAACTTCAAGTATTTCTACTCTGGCTTCTACATCCGTCAATCAGAATATATCTCTCTCGTCATTATCGGCCCAATTCAGTGCACTTTCCTCGGCGATGGCTTCGACGACTCTGACTCTATCGGTATTGACTTCCACTATCGCTTCCATCGCTTCTACTACTTCTACATCTACTATTGTCGCTACTCTTTCTTCATCAACATCATTTATTCAGACGATTGCCAATGCCGTCATCGCTATCCTTCAATCGTCCGGTCACGTCATCCAGTCGGCGGGGAACTGGACGGTCGGTCAGATCAGCGGAACTTTGGCAATGTTCAATCGAGTACAGACACAAACAGCCGCAGTGACAAATGGTATCGAAATGACAGATTTTTCCACAGGCCAGATATGGTGTTTGCGGATAAGCAATGGAAACTGGGACAAGACAAATGGTCAATGTTCGGTACAAACAAGCATAACCACTTCGACGACTACCGTTATCACCACAGAAGATATAACCAATTCCAGCTTGAATAGTCCGATTGTTTCCGTACCCGTTATTTCATCCGGTTCAAGCACCAATTCATCTGCCGATGCAGTCATATCAGCGTCAACTACCGTTGATACTACTGATACTACATCAATAATTTCTGCAACGACAACTGCAGTAGGCACAGTAGGTACAACCACCGATTCACAGACGACTTCCACTCCACCTCCAACCCCTGCTTCTACTACACCGACAAGTATAACGGGTGATGATATCACGGCTCCAGCAAGCGTCACTGATACTGCAAGTACGAGTGTTAATACTCTTATTGATGTATCTGCCACGGATGCCACTACTGTTGTCACTCCGGCTGTTACGTCTGATCCGGGACAATAATCGAATAATCGGTAGATGTCTTTTAAATGATTGACGGAATCATGTCAAAGCGCATATAATGGCGATATAAAGTCTCACTAATTATGGAACATCTCACCAAACAACAAATTGTCCTCCTCACTCTCTTCACCACCTTCGTCACCTCTATTGCCACCGGTATTGTGACGGTTTCACTTATGGATCAGGCACCGCCAGCGGCTACGGGCACTATCGAGCGAGTCATTGAACAGACTGTCAATCAGGTCGCCTCAGGAGTTACCGGTGGGGAAAATTCGGCCTCTGCTTCGGCCAGTGCTTCGGCCGCTTCCGCTTTCGGCGCGGGTTCTGCCGCCCTTGGCTTGTCGCAGAATCCTCTTGAAGCCGTTGAGAATGCCACAGCCATCGCTGGGAGGAGTCTCGTCCGCATCAAACTATTGTCCGACGTCAATGCCGGTTTCGGTGCCAGCGACAATTCCAAAATTACCGGTCTTGGCGTCATTGTTTCGAAAGGCGGTCTTATTATTACGGATAAGAGTACTATCGTTGTCCAAGGCAATTATGTCGCTATTCTGCCCGATGGCCACAGTCTACCCGTTGCCGTCCTCCAGTCGCAGAACGATGGCGATATCGTTTTCTTGTTGGCAGAAGTGCCGACTGCGGCTTCGAGCACGACGGCCGAGACTGGTGCATCGAACATCAGCTCCGCCACGACTGAAACATTCACTCCTATTACGTTCGCTCCGACCACCGGCACCAATGCTCCCGCTCTTGGCGAAGCGGTCATCACTCTTTCCGGTATTGACAGCACTGTCGTCAATCAAGGAATTATAAAAAAGATAAATACCGATGCCAGCTCCTCACCGACGTCATACGTCACGAACATTGATCCGTTGCAGACGCTTATCGGCAGTCCGCTTTTCGACTTGTCGGGAAATATTATCGGCTTGCAGACGTTCTCTCTTATGGGAAATGTTTTTTATCCGGTTGGACTTGTAAAGGCGGTTATTCCGGCGTTGAATGGGGGGAAATAGGCTACGAAATCACATGCGTAATCAAAGCAACCATGGTGTTTTTGTCTTTTGGGTCGCTTTCGGCAACGAGAAGTGCTAGGGCAACAAGCATGTTATCGTCTATTTTCTTTTCACCCGAACCACCGGTGCCGACGCGATAGAGCATATTATTTCTGTCGAGAAAATAAATAAAGACAAACGAACCAATGCGCTTGTTGCCGTCGGAAAACGGATGATCCTTGATGATAAAGTAGAGAAGATGGGCGGCTTTTTCTTCGAGGCTGACATAAAGCTCCTTGTGATCGAAGGTCTGGTAAACCGTCCGAAGAATACCCTTGAACGACTCATCGCGTTCGCGGCCAAAAAGATCCGACGCTTCGTCTTTGTCGAGAAGCGATCTCGCAAGCTCGTCTACAGCCGGTCTAACAAAATCGTAGTCGAAGCGGCGCAGTTCTTTCGGCGATTCTTTTGGTTTGTCTTTCGTTTTCAGCCAAGTTTTCTTATTCGTTTTTGGCAACTTCGGCAAAAGTCTGCCTTCGTCGTATTCCAAAAGCATTCGCCATGAATTGCTATAACCGTTCACGACAGAAAGAAGTCCGTCCACTTCATTCCTGACAAGAAGCTCGCGCGTCCGCACCGTGCGTTGAATGAATCGCACTTTTTGTTCCAAATCGTCTATGAGTTCCGCGGGTAAGCGCTGTACCCGATTGGCATTGACCGCCACACCCTTGAGAATATAGTCCCGCAATACCGTCGTCGCCCAGATACGAAACTGTGTGGCTTTCTTGGAATTGACGCGGTAGCCGACAGCAATGATGGCGTCGAGGTTGTAATACTCGATCATGCGGCGCACGGCTCTGTTGCGCTCCATTTGAACTGTTTCCATTTTGGAAACAGTTGAATTATGGACAAGCTCTCCAGAATAAAATATATTTTTAAGATGTTTTGACACTGCGGCTTTTTTGACATCGAACAAAACGGCGATTTGATTTAGGGATGCCCAAATCGTTTCCTTCTGGACATCAGCCATGAGTTCCACGTTGCCTTTCGGGTCGGTATAGATAACAATATTTTGCTTTTTATTTTCTTCAGCCATGCGAGTAAGTATAGCGACCTCGACATGGCGAGTGCAAGCCCAAAAATCACAAAAACTTTATCAAAATTTTATTCCGTGGGGATAACTCGGGGATACGCCCCGATAACTTGTCCCCTCATCCTCATTTTAATCACGTTGTGAATCGTTGGGGGGGGGGGTGCTATCATAGAGGTCAGTGAGACATTCGTATTTTTGGTTTTTTTAGTTCCATTATTTATTATTTTAATTAATTATTTATGATGAAAAATATTATCGCTTATTTTACGGCAGTAATGGCTCTTGTATCGCTCGCCATTCCATTGATGGCACCGGTAGCAGTAAATGCACAGACAGCATCGTCTGGCTTTTGCTACACCTTCAGCCAAAATCTTGGTGAAGGTCGCCCATTAAGTTCACAAGATGCGTCTGCATTGACCCAAGCTCTCACGAATGCCGGTGTATGGAGCGGAGGTGCTATCACGACATACAACGATGCAGTCGCTTCTGCTGTCTCCGGTTTCCAAGAAAAATATACTTCGCAAATTCTTGCACCGTATGGTCTATCGTACGGCACAGGTTTCATCGGTGCTTCAACACGATCAGAATTAAATAGTCTCTACGGATGTTCTACTCCTACGCAACCAGTACAATCCACACAATGTCCAGCTGGATATACGTGTACGCCAATCAATCAGAATCCTGTCTTTTCATGTCCAAGCGGATATACATGTACACCGATAACGACGGCACCGACACAGCCGACAATCACTAATATAAGTAATCCTGTAACTGTACAGGTAGGAACTTTAAGCACCACGTCAACTACAAATTCGACGGTAATACAGACCACAATACAGTCACTGCCAGTTGCACCACAAATACTTTATCCGGTCGGTGGAGAGATATTGTCTTCGGGTGTACCTACTTCGATATCATGGAATCCTATCAATTACAGTGATTCATTTGATGTTTCAATTAAAGGAGTTTATACGGGTAATGTTTATTCAATTGTGCAAAATGTTCCAGCACAAGCAACTGACAAACAGTCAATTAAATGGACTCCCAATCTTACCAATTACCAGAAAGAACCAAGTGGTTTCGTGATACAAGTGTGTGTTTCAGGTACAAATATATGTGCACAAAGCGCAAATAGTTTTACCATACAATAAAGAGTAGTCATTAAAGTAATCCTAGAGATTTTATCTTGATAAATAATGAATAATCCGCCTACCACTTCCAAGTGTCAGACAGAGCTCCGTCACAAAAATGGCGGAGTTTTTTTGTAAGATGATAAAAGAAATAAATTTTTGATGAATTTGTATTAAAATCGTCTTTATTTCGTCATACGTCGCGTGTATATGACGATATATTTTACGGTACAGACAGCGCGATAGTTATTTTTTAATTGTTATGTTATAATACTGCCATGCCCCCATTTAAAAACTTCACCACCAAAGCCAAAGAAGCTATCCGACGCGCTCACGAGCTTGCTATCGAGCGCGGTCAGAATCATGTCAATCCCGTCCATCTGCTCTGTTCGCTCATCCTTCAGGAGGAGAGCATGGTCACCTCTATTCTTGACAAGCTTGAGATAGATACGATGATGTTGACCGACATTATTCTCGAGCAAATCGAGGCGCCTGAAGCGTCGAATGTTCTGTCGCCGTCGTATCAGATATATTTGACGCCGGATCTCGCCACCATTCTCGAAAATGCCGGCAAAGAAGCCATGGCTTTAAAAGATGAATTTATTTCTACCGAGCATCTTTTTGTCGGCGTCTTTGACGTGCCCGGCGCGGCGCGTGACATTCTTGCCCGGTTTAAAATCGAGAAAGCAGCCGTGCTCAATGTCATCGTCGAGCTGCGCAAATCGCCGCCATCTGACGCCGACAAGCCGAAGCGTTTCCGTACCTTGGCCAAATACACCCGTTCACTGACGAAGCTCGCCAAAGAAAACAAACTCGACCCGGTCATCGGCCGCGACACCGAGATTCTCCGTGTCATCCAAATTCTTTCCCGCCGAACGAAAAACAATCCCATTCTTATCGGCGAAGCCGGCGTCGGCAAGACCGCCATCGTTGAAGGGCTTGCCAACAGGATGGCTCAAGGTGACGTGCCAGAGTCGCTCAAAGACAAAGAGCTTGTCTCGCTCGACCTCGGTTCGCTTATCGCCGGTACGAAATATCGCGGCGAATTTGAAGAACGCTTGAAAAATATTTTAAAAGAAATTGAACAGGCTGAGGGGAAGATCATTCTGTTCGTGGATGAGATACATACTATCGTCGGCGCAGGTGCCTCCGAGGGATCCATGGATGCTTCGAACATGCTCAAACCAGCTCTTTCTCGCGGTGAACTCAGGGCCATCGGTGCCACCACCATGCGTGAGTACCAGAAATACATAGAAAAGGATCCCGCTTTGACCCGTCGCTTCCAGCCGGTCTATGTCAGCGAGCCTTCGATCGAGGATGCTATCGCCATATTGCGCGGCCTTAAAGAAAAGTACGAGCTCTATCACGGCGTCCATATCACCGATGATGCTATCGTGGCGGCGGTCAATCTTTCCGCCCGCTACATCACCGAGCGATTCCTGCCCGACAAGACCGTGGATCTCATTGACGAAGCCGCTTCCGCTTTGAAAATTTCCCTGGAGAACATGCCGCCCCAGCTCGAAGAAACTCGTCGCAAAATCATGCGGCTTGAGATCGAGCGCGAAGCTCTGAAAAAGGACGCGGGCAAAAGTGATGATAAAGAAGGAACAAAAGAGACAAAAGAAAGTACAAAAGAAGCCAAATCCCGCACCGCCAAAATCGAGAAAGAAATCGCCGACTTGAAAGAAGGCACCTCCGAGCTTGAGCTCAAATGGAAAAATGAGAAGGATACCATCACCGACATTAAGCGTATCAAAAAAGAGCTCGAGACCCTGCGTATCGAGGCCGAGCGTGCTGAAGCCACCGCCGACCTCGCCAAAGCGGCCGAAATTCGCTATGGCAAAATTCCCGCTCTCGAGAAAGACCTCGACGGGAAGTCCAAGCGTCTGAAAAAGCTCCAGTCTTCGCGCCGCATTCTCAAAGAAGAAATTGTTGAGCAAGATATTGCTGACGTTGTTTCCCGTTGGACAGGTATTCCTGTCTCGCGCATGCTCGAAGCAGAAGCGACGAAACTCACTCGTATGGAAGACGAGCTTAAGAGACGCATCGTCGGTCAAAATGAAGCAGTCAAGAAAATCGCCGACACGGTCAAACGTGCTCGCGCCGGCATTGCCGATCCGAACCGGCCGATTGGTTCTTTCATTTTCCTCGGCCCAACTGGCGTCGGCAAGACCGAGCTGACGAAAGCTCTCGCTGAATTTCTTTTTAACGACGAAAAATCCCTCATCCGCGTGGATATGTCGGAATTTATGGAGCGGCACAGCGTGTCGAAGCTTATCGGCGCGCCGCCCGGTTATGTCGGCTATGACGAAGGCGGCGGTTTGACCGAGCTTGTGCGTCATCGGCCTTATGCAGTGATTCTCTTTGATGAAATCGAGAAAGCCCATCCCGAAGTTTTCAACATCCTGCTCCAAGTTCTCGACAACGGCCGCCTCACCGACAGCAAAGGCCGCACCGTCAATTTCAAAAACACCGTCATCATCATGACTTCGAATATCGGCGCCCAGTACATCGAAAAAATGGAGAAAATCGGCTTCGCTAAAGAAAGCGATGCACAAACCGCCCAGATTGCAAACTATGAAGAAACCAAAAGTCGTGTCATGACGTCGCTCAAAGATTATTTCCGGCCGGAGTTCCTGAACCGCGTTGACGACATCATCATCTTCGATATTTTGAACAAAGAATCCATCGCCAAAATCGTGGCCATTCAAGTGGACGCCGTTATCGAGCGTCTGCGCGCCAAAGATATTCATCTTATTGTCCAGCCTGAAGTCCTGGCTTACCTCGCCGAGCAAGGTTACAATCCGCACTATGGCGCCCGACCGCTCAAGCGTCTCATTCAGAATAAAATCCTTACACCGGTGGCGGGGCTTATGATTTCTCAGGGGGTAATAAAAGGCGGCACTATTACTGTCGGCTTGAAGGATTTGAAGCCGCTCTCGGGAGCGACAACGACGGCGGGGACAGCCGCAGGGAAAAACGGTAAGAATCTATCCGGATCAACCGAGCGCGATTTCACTTTCGACGTCAAGAAAAAGAAAAAAGCCGATTCTGCTGTCGGTAAAGAGAGTCCGATCATTATCCGTACCGTCGATCTCCAGAATTAAGTATCGATTGTTTTAGGTACACACATTTGACTGACCAAGGTGATTGTGTGGTTTTTTCTTTTTGGTATACTTATTCCATGTCAAATCAAACACACGTATCGCTCAATGAAAGTATTACTAAAACGAAAATAATAGAATCAAAACCGACTTTTTTTAATCTGGCAAATGCCGCCGATCAGGAAAAATTGGACAAACTTTTCGCTGATGGTGCTGTCCAGCATGTCGTTGACGATTATGAAGAACAACATCTCGAACTTTTCGGAGTGAAGAATCCGACGCTTGTCTATACGCCCGATTTCAAGGCGAAGTTCGCGACGTATTACGCGGATCTGAAGCAGAAGATGGCTGGTGCACAGCAGGCCGCGGCTGGTGCGGCGGACGCGGCGGACGAAAAAGATCCGCTGTGGCTCCACGGTAATTGGGTCTTTTTTCCATGGTGTTCGAAACTCGTGCATATTTTACCGGAAGACGATTTCCAGCTTGTTCGCACCGCGAGAAATAAAAATCTGATCAACGCCGCCGAACAGGATAAATTCTACAATTCCACCGTCGGCATCGCCGGACTTTCGGTCGGCTCGTCCGTCGCCTATGCACTCGTCCTTCAAGGCGGAGCCAAGCATCTCAAACTCGCCGACATGGACAAGCTCGCTCTCTCGAATACGAACCGCATCCTCTCCGGCGTGGACAATCTCGGCGTACTCAAGGTTGAGATGGCCGCGCGGCGCATTTACGAAATAAATCCGTATGCCGAGGTTGAGCTTTTTCCTGAAGGTCTCCAGTCGGGAAACATTGATCGATTTTTCGACGGTCTCGACATCGTCATTGATGAAATAGACAATCTGGCGGTGAAATACCTCATTCGCGAACAGGCTCAAAAGCACAAGCTTGCCGTGGTCATGGCCGCCGACAATGGTGACAATGCCGTGGTGGACATTGACCGCT
>CAZQKU010000002.1:0-14813 GCA_964593965.1 uncultured Candidatus Saccharibacteria bacterium
TTTGGACATTGGTCGAGCGACGGCGAGACCACTAGGAATTTTTCAGCAGAAAAATATCCGTGTCCAAAAAGTAAGGTAGTATGTTTTTGCTCTATGCTATAATGAGATGAAATGTTTTCTCGCAACCGTAAAGGTATACAATCAAGCAGATATATAAAAAAGAGGCGGATGAGAATTGTTCTTATAACAATACTTTTTATTATTGCCATCGGGTCGGTCGTCACGTCGTTATCACTTTTATCGAAAGCTGATTTTATCCACATCACTTCAGTTGAAGTGACGGGTACGCATCTCGTCCACGCCGACAGTGTCGAAGCATTCGTCGAGAACAGCCTTACCGGAGACTGGTGGAAAATTTTTTTCAAAGATTCTATTTTTCTGTACCCGAGACATACACTGGAGCAATCAATTGTCAAGGATTTTCCGCCCATCGCTCTCGTTTCTTTTTCTCATACAGGCTTTCATGTTCTCGACGTAACAGTGACCGAGCGTAGTCCTTTTGCGTTGGCTTGTAACGAAAGCGGTAGATATACCGAATCCTGCTTTTACATGGATTCGACTGGTTTCGTTTATGCTCGTGCACCGCAATTTTCTTCCGGCGTGTATGTGACATATACCGCCGTCTCTCCTGCGACCACTTCGAGTACCACCGCTTCCACATCTGTCACTGTCGGTACGTATCTTACCGATCCAACTGATTTTGAAATAGCCGACCAAGCTGTCAGTTATATTTCCGGCCTCGGTCTCAATGTCGTCGGTATCAATGTCCCGCTATCCGGCAATGACTTCCAACTTTTTATCCAACGTCCCGCTGAAACAGCGAAAGAATCAAAAACACCCATATCAGCCTCATCAACAATAGCGACGTCATCTCCGCATATCACCGTCTATTTCAACACAAGCCAGCCGCTCGACACAACCCTCGAATATTTTTCAGTTTTTTGGAATCATGAAACAGATAAAAATTTCCAGTACATTGATTTGCGCTACGGCAAAGATATTGTTTTTAAAATGGAATAACACAGTCTTATCCTAAAAAATATGCAAAAAAAGTCGCCCGTATTCCTGTATTCCGCATCTGCCGTCCTTGTCGGCATCTTCTGCGCCATGCTCATTCTCGCTACACTCAAGTGGACTGCCGAGCATATTTCTATCTCACATGACGTAGTCGTCTATCCCGTTCCGGACAATAGTATCGAATATACGGCCCAAGGCATAGACACGAACGCTGAAGCGGTAACTGAAGAAAACAGCAATTCTTTCGGAAATATTCTGCCTTTGGTAAACAGTTTAACCCGTCAACATTCCGGCTCTACTATTTCTGCGACCAAACTTCCGCCTATCACCGCCGCCGAATATCTTGTCGAGACCCTCGGCACAGTTTCTTCGTCATCAAAGACATTCGTGAGCGGAAACAGCATCCTTAACCAAAAGTCGGCCGACCGCTCATTGCCTATCGCTTCACTTACGAAGCTCGTCACTGCTGTTGTCTCTCAAAATCTTCTCGATCCGAACACAGTTATCAATATCGGTCCAAAAGTCCTCTCGACGTATTATGGAAATACTGCCAAGCTAAGCAACGGGGAACAGCTGACCGCCGGTGAGCTTCTCTACCCACTTCTCATGACATCGAGTAATGATGCCGCCGAGGCGCTTGCCCTTGCCTATGGAAAAAATGCTTTTGTCAAAGCTATGAACGACTGGGCATATTCCGTGGGTGCCTATCATACGTATTTTGCCGATCCGACGGGGCTAACTCCAGAAAATATCTCCAGTGCCGGTGACCTTTTTATCATGCTCAATTGGATATATAAGAATCGGCCGGACATTCTCGCCATCACCTTAACGAAAGTCAAAACGGTTGGTCTCCACGATTGGGTCAATCCTGCCCATTTTCTGAACTTGAGCTCGTATGTCGGCGGCAAAGACGGCTACATTCCGGAAGCTGGTTTGACTTCTGCGGCACTTTTTGACATAACAGTGGACGGTCGGCGTGAGCTTGTCGCGGTCCTTGTCCTCGACAGCTCGAATCGCGACAGTGACGTTCTCGGCCTTCTCGAGCGGGCAGTCAATAGCGATATCAATAGCGACATTAATAAAGATAACGTATCTCATAATAGTAAAATAAATACGGTGAAATAAAATATGCCACGCACGCCACAGAGCATAAAAATACCCTTTGGTTTTTGGAAAGATGTTCACGACCGGTGTAGAAAAGAAGGCCGGCCGATTTTTACTCTTGCACCGATGGCCAATGTGACCGATGCGGCCTTTCGGCATATCATTGCGAAATACAGTGACATGGGCAAAACAGTTGACACTGTCGCGGTCGGCGGTCCCGATGTTATGTGGACAGAATTCGTTTCGGCAGATGGTCTCTGTTCAGTTGGCAGGGAAGTCCTCGTGCGTGATCTTGCCTATGACGAGAGCGAACGTCCCATCGTCACCCAGCTTTTCACCGCTCATCCGGATAAAATGTTCCACGCGGCGCGGCTTTCGGCGGAGCTTGGCTTCGATGGTCTTGACATCAATATGGGTTGTCCCGATCGCAGTGTGGAAAAGCAGGGTTCCGGAGCGGCATTGATGAAAAATCCATCATTGGCCAAAGAAATTATTGAAGCGGCTCGGCAGGGAGTGATGGAAGTCGCCAAACAGAAAAAGAAAGACAAAACCGGTACGGTCGCGGAGCCGATCCCTGTCTCCGTCAAGACCCGTCTTGGTTACAATAAAGTAGATATTGAAAGTTGGCTCGGTTTTCTTCTTGAGCAGAATCTGCCTGCGCTTATCGTCCATCTGCGTACGCGCACAGAAATGTCCGATGTTCCCGCTCATTGGGAATTGATGCAGGAAATTACTCAATTGCGCAATACAATTTCTCAAGACACTATTATTCTCGGTAATGGAGATGTTATTGATCTTGCCGATGCGCGGAAAAAAGTGGCGGAAAGCGGGGCTGACGGTGTCATGTTCGGCAGGGCTATATTCGGCAATCCGTGGCTTTTCAAGCAGACTTCCATGTCGTCATCTCCCATTCCTATTCCCGAACGTCTCCATGTCATGGTTGAGCATACTTTTCTTTTTGAAAAAATGCTCGGCGATATCAAAAGTTTCGCCATTATGAAGAAGCATTATAAAGCATACATCAACGGTTGGGATGGCGCCAAAGAATTACGCATGCGGCTGATGGAAGCGCAATCGGCTACAGAGGTCGCTGATATCGTCCAAAAATATCTGATGTTATCCACATCTTGAAGTACAACTGTGTCTTGTCTTTTTCTTTACGAAGTATATACTCTCCTCTGGTAAGCTCAAACGTACATCAGTTGAATGGAAAGGATGCCTATGAAATTTGAATCTTTCTGTCATCCGTCAATTGGTCCTCCGCCTTAGTCAAGGTTGGTTTTCCCTGTTTCGGTCCAAGACAACGACCGGTAACGCGCGAGGGTAGAGCCCACATCCCATCGGGGGGTGTGGGCTCGTTTTTTTGATAATATCCATTTTTTTCCATTTTCTTTTTTGGGCAATCTTTTATATACTGTTGGTATGTCTCACTCACAGCCCGCCAATGTCGCCCTTTACCGCAAATACCGTCCGCACTCTTTCGCCGATGTTGTCGGTCAGGATCATATTGTGAAAGTGCTCGAGGGATCGGTTACCACCGGTCGCATTTCCCATGCCTATCTTTTTGCCGGCTCGCGTGGCACCGGCAAGACTTCCATCGCCCGCATTTTTGCCCGCGCTCTCGGCACGAGCGAAAACGACATTTATGAAATAGACGCCGCCTCAAACCGCGGCATTGACGATGTCCGGGCTATCCGCGACGCCGTGGCTGTCATGCCACTCGAGTCGCGCTACAAAGTCTACATCGTGGATGAGGCGCACATGTTGACGAAGGAAGCTTTCAATGCGCTCCTGAAGACCCTCGAAGAGCCGCCAGCGCATGTCATCTTTATCCTCGCCACCACCGAGTTTGACAAACTGCCCGAAACGATTGTCTCCCGCTGTCAGAGTTTTTCTTTTAAGAAGCCCGCTCGCGACATTCTCCGCGACGTCGTCACGGCCGTAGCAAAAAAGGAGGGCTTCGTGCTGGAGCCAGGTGCCGCTGATCTTTTGGCTTTACTCGGCGATGGATCGTTTCGAGACGCGTTGGGGATGCTGGATAAGGTGTTAGGTTCGCAGGGTAGCGATAAAAAAAAGATTTCTCTCGAACAGATCGAGCTCGTGAGCGGCGCACCGAAAAATTCTCTCGTCAACGATTTTCTCGTCGGCCTTTCCACCGGTAATGCCGCACCCGCTTTGGCCGCCATTTCTCAAGCCGATTCAGCCGGCATTGACATGAAAGTTTTCCTCACCCTTATTCTCGAGAAAGCACGTTTTATTCTTCTCTTGAAAAATTCCGGAAACACAAACATAGCGGCAAATTCGTCGAACCCGACAGCCAAAGATATTGAGCAAAGGCTCTCTGCCGAAGATTTCAAGCTCATGCAGACTTTGGCCGCCGACGCTACAACGAGTCCCACTTCCAATAAAACTTTCACTTCCGCCACTCTTGCCGAACTTCTACACGCCTACGACGAAGTCGGTCGGGCTCATATTTCGAGTTTGCCGATTGAGCTTGCTGTTATCAAGATTACTTCACCAAAAGAATCACCCTTGAATAATAGCCAAAAATAAGTTATTTTAACTAGGCTGATTACACCATTGCGGGGTCGTCTAACGGCAGGACACAGGACTTTGAATCCTGGTATAATGGTCCGATTCCATTCCCCGCAGCCAGCGTGAGCTATACCATTTGCCAATATTTGAGCAAATGAGATGGTACGAAAGAAAAACTCAATATAAGATATGATGAACCTATGGCCACCATCGACAGTCACCCACAACTTTTACGCCCCATTTTGTGTTACTATATACACATGGCTTGGTATCTATATATAGCTAGTTTTTGTGCCGGAATCTTTCTAGCGAATGCCGTTCCACATTTTGTTCAAGGCGTTTCGGGAAATAAATTTCCTTCGCCTTTTTCCAAACCGCCCGGCAGAGGACTCTCATCTCCGACGGTCAATGTAGTGTGGGCGCTGTTTAATGTAGTGGTCGGTTATTTGCTATTGAAGGTAGGGCAGGTAAACTCAGACAACACGCTGTCGCTGGTCGTTTTCTTTGTCGGTGTTGTTGCGATCAGTATCATGTCGAGCATCAACTTTCAAAAGAAACAGAGAGAATAATTAAGATTGTGGCTCCCGTGTCACTTTTTGATACGCTCATGTCGCGGAAAGGTGCGCCCATTTAATTGTAATAGAGCCTGATTCTGAATTGGTTACTTTTGCAAAAAATAATAACTCCTCTCAAAATATTGAGTACCTCATTGGGAAAGCTGAACATCTCGGTTTCCCCAACGGGCAGTTTGATATGGTACTTTTTACACTCTCTCTTCATCATGTACCGATAGAAGAAATGCATAATGCTATTAATGAAGTGATACGGGTTACCAAAAAAGGCGGCATACTATATTTTCGCTTTGTTCTTGTTGGATCATCCAACAAGTTTATCCTTTTAAATACTATCATGAATTGAGCATAAAACCACAAACTATGCTATAGTACTGCCGTGTGACCTACTATTGTCACACATACCATTATTAATAGCTTGCTTTAAAGAAAAATTAATTTAATAAAAAAATAAAATTATGGCACAAGCAAATTCAGCATTTATGAAACCGCTCGTAGTGAGCGACGATTTGGCGGCGGTGGTAGGGAAGGGACCATTGCCTCGCTCCGAAGTGGTCAAGAAACTTTGGGTTTATATCAAGAAAAACAATCTTCAAGATCCCAAGAATAAGCGCAACATCAACGCCGATGCCCCTTTGAAGAAAGTTTTCGGCGGCAAAGCGGTGGTCAACATGTTCGAGATGACCAAGCTTGTCTCGAAGCATCTTTCATAGTTTTTCTCGCTTAATTAATGGACGAAAAATTCAACAAACCCTACAACCCGAAAGAGACCGAAGATCGCATATATGCGATGTGGGAGAAGAGCGGCTATTTCAATCCAGACAGATGCGTGGCGGATGGGCATACGAAAGCTAACGCCGAGCCGTTCACTATCATCATGCCGCCGACCAATGCCAACGGCTCTCTGCACGCCGGGCACGGCCTCGTCATGACCATTGAGGACATTATGGTGAGGTACAAAAGGATGCGTGGTTTCCGGACGCTCTGGCTTCCGGGTCTTGATCATGCCGGCTTTGAGACGCAAGTCGTTTATGAGAAACAATTGGAAAAAGAAGGCCGCAGTCGTTTTGACTTCGCCGACGAGCCGAGAAAGCTCTACGAAGAGATTCTTGATTTTACTTTGAAAAATTCGGCAAATATAAAAAGTCAAGTGATAAAAATGGGCGCGTCATGCGATTGGTCGCGGGAGAAATTTACCCTCGATCCGGATATTGTCAAGACGGTGTATGGTACATTTAAGAAACTTTCCGATGATGGACTTTTGTACCGCGGCAAGCGCATCGTCTCATGGTGTCCGAAACATCAGACGGCTTTTTCCGACCTCGAGCTGATCGATGAAGAGCGCGTCGAGTCTTTTTACTATTTGAAATATGGCCCTTTTGTCATCGGCACATCACGGCCGGAGACAAAGTTTGGCGATAAATACGTTGTCATGCATCCCGATGATAAACGCTACGCCGCCTACAAAGAGGGTCAAAAGATAGAACTCGAATGGATAAACGGTCCCATCACTGCCACCATTATCAAAGATACGGCCATAGATATGGCTTTTGGCACCGGCGTTATGACCATAACGCCGTGGCATGATCCGGTGGACTTTGCCATTGCCGATCGACATGGGCTTGATAAAGAGCAGATCATAGATGAGCACGGTAAACTTCTGCCGATAGCGGGGGAGTTTGCGGGTATGCATATAAAAAAGGCCCGTCCTCTCATCATAGAAAAGCTCCGATCCAAAGGTCTTGTCGAGAAAATAGATGAAAATTACAAACATGTCGTCCGCACCTGTTACAAATGCGGCACCATCATCGAGCCGCAAATCCGCAGTCAATGGTTTGTTAAGATGAAGCCGCTTGCGGAGAAGGCGTTGGATAAAATAAAAGCAAAAGGCGGTGCGGTTTCCTATATTCCCGAACATTACGAAAAAATCACCATTCACTGGCTCGAAAATATCATGGACTGGAATATTTCCCGTCAGATTGTCTGGGGCATTCCCATTCCGGCGAAAATATGTCCGGATTGCGGAGCAGGCTACGTGGATCTCGAAAATAAATTGACAAAATGCACGAATAAAATCGGTGTTGGAAACGACAGTAAGGTTTGTGGTGGTACACTTATAGCCGACAAAGACACTTTTGATACATGGTTCTCATCCGGTCAGTGGCCGTTTGCCGCTCTCGGTTTCCCGGGGATCATTGGTGGTGGATCTAAAGATTTCGATACATATTATCCGACCGATGTCATGGAGACCGCCGGCGAAATCATCTTTTTCTGGGTTGCGCGCATGATCATGCTTGGCCTCTATATGACAGGGAAGGTGCCGTTCTCGACGGTCTATCTCCACGGCCTCGTCCTTGACGCCAAAGGCCAGAAAATGTCGAAAAGCAAAGGCAATGTTATCAATCCTATCGACCTTACCGCCAAATATGGCACGGATGCTTTCCGTATCGGTCTTGTCGTCGGTAACACGCCCGGCACGTCGCTTGCTCTGTCTGAAAATAAGATTTCAGCGTATAAAAACTTTGCTAATAAACTCTGGAACATTGCCCGCTTTATTTTTCTTTCGACGATAAGTTCAGATACGAAAAATATCACTTACGATCCCACTTTTACACAATGGGCTCCGGCCGATGCCGCTCATATAAAAAATCTTTCTGCTCTCATCACCGAAGTGTCGAAAGAGATGGATGATTATAAATTCTACATTGTGGCTGAGAAACTTTATCATTATGCATGGCATGAGCTTGCCGATAAGATCCTCGAAGAAAGCAAGCCGATTCTTTCCGGTAAAGATGGAGCTGGAAGTGATGAAACAGATGCGGAAGCGAAAATTTCCCGCCAGCAGTTTCTGCTCCATGCGCTTTCGACGATTTTGAAGCTTCTCCATCCTTTTATGCCGTTTGTGACGGAAGAGATATGGTCGGAAATGCCCATGATGGACAAAAAGAAACGACTTCTTATTGTCGAAAGCTGGCCTACTCTATAATAAAAATAAAAAAGACAACCCCCGGTGCATGGCAACGGGGGTCATTGTCTCTTTTTTCATGGTCTTCTCAGTCCTGTTCAGCAGGCAATCTCATGACGATAGCATTGCCTGTAAAGAACACTCGTAACGTACGTGATCCATGATGTTCATGAGAGACAACTGATCTTTGTACGATCTTCTGCTGTACACATCCTCCTTGAGCCGCTCGCCGCATTTCTGCGAACAAGCTTCTGGCCTCAGTCGGAGTCAGACAGTGAGTAGATGTTTTATTCATGTCAACAACCTCCTCGTTGGTTAAAGTTAACTGCAACTAAACTGTTTACTGGCGGTATTGTACTACCTTTCAATATAAAAGTCAAGCTGCTTTTGCAAGTTTTTCCACCACAACCTTAACATCCATTCCATCCGCTTTACCTTTCAGTTCCTTCATTATTTTCCCTATAAACTGGCCGATTTTTACTGTGTCGAGATTGGTAATTTTGTCTGTTTTCATCTTTTTCTGGACGAATTTTTCTATATCTTCCCGGCTCATCATCTTGGTCAAGAATGACTCGAGAATGATAAGCTCGGCCTGTTCCTTCTTTACCAAATCTTTTCGGCCGCCTTTGCCAAACTGCTCGATAGAATCTTTGCGCTGTTTGACGCTTTTGCGGATGATGGTGATGACTTCTTCATCGGCGAGAACCGTCGGTGCTTCAGCGTTCTTGGCGACTTTTTTATTTAGAAGTTCATTGGTAAAAAGAGCCGATAGTCCGCGCAGGACTTCGAGACGTACCGTGTCCTTGGCTCGCATGGCGTCCTTTATTTGATTTTTTATTTTTTCGTGCATAGGTTATACTATATCATAAATGACGACTATTCTCATCATCTTGGTCATCCTGGCATTCCTCGGTAACGTGGTCATGGCGTTTCTTTTTGTTCGGCAGGGAAGTCAACATCAGCTTGACAACGACGGCGAAAAAGACACCGCTGGCCTCAAAATGGTTATTGACCAGATGAATGCGAACATGAACACGAATATGCACGAGCTCACTCGCACGGTGGACCGCAAAGTGGGTGACTTGACGCGCACCGTTGACACAAAGATCAACGAGTCGTCGAAAAACGTCCAAGACTCCATGCGCAGTCAGCTTTCCGAGTCGGCCAAGCTTATTCGCGAGGTGACCGTGGGTCTAACCAAGCTCGACGAGACAAACAAGCAAGTGGTTTCATTCGCCGATCAGCTTCAGAATTTACAAGACATTTTAAAAAATCCCAAGCATCGCGGCATTCTCGGCGAATATTATCTCGAGACTTTGCTGAAAAATGTTCTCGCCCCCGGCCAATATCAGATGCAATATCCTTTCAAGAACGCTGACGGCGGCGGCACTGAAGTCATTGCAGACGCCGTCGTTTTTGTCAAAGATAAAATCATTCCTATTGATTCAAAATTCTCGCTCGAAAATTACAATAAACTTTCCGAAGAGAAAAATCCCGCCGAACGGGAGAAACTGGAGCGCATCTTCGTCAACGATTTGAAAGAACGCATCAAAGAAACCGCAAAATACATCCGCCCCGCCGAGAAAACCATGGATTTCGCTTTTATGTTCATTCCGCACGAGGCCATTTATTATGATCTTTTGGTCAATAAAATCGGTGCAGGATCAGGTACGGGATCGGGCATGGCAGGCTCTACCGGCGGTGGGGAAGGTGGCGACAACCTCATCCAGCGCGCCGCCAGCCAGTACAAAGTCATCATCGTTTCGCCAACGTCATTCCTCGCCTATCTCCAGACGGTTCTCCAGGCGCTCAATGCCATGGTCATCGAAGAAAAAGCCAAAGACATCATCAAGCACGTCAGCCAGCTTGGCACCCATCTGAAAAAATACGAGGAATACCACATCAGGCTCGGCACGTCGCTTTCCACTGTCGTCAACCATTATACGAATTCGGGTAAAGAGTTTAAAAAAGTAGACAAAGACATTCTGCGCATCACCGGCGAGACGCCGGGAATTGGCGACATTCCGCTTATTGAGAAGCCGGAGACGAGTGAAGCGTAAAAGAAAGAGAAATTTTGCTGGGATATCTGATAAAAATTAAATAAAAATTTCATTATCTTTTTAACTTTTCTTTACGGATATTTTATCTTGATTTGGTATGGTTGGTATGTGGAAAAGTACCAAAAAGATTTCGATAGATGGAATGTGGTTAAGAAAAATATCAATGCGAAAAATCGCAGAGTATTTTTCTATGAAAAAGAAATTTGGTGGATGAACGTTGGCATCAATGTAGGTTCTGAACAAGATGGTAAGGGTAATTTATTTATCAGACCGGTATTCATATATAAAAAAATCAATAGTAGAACATTTCTTGGTATTCCCTTAACCAAGGTCCTCAAGGAAGATCTCGAACATGTCCCTTTTTATTTTGACTATGACATAAGCACGGTAATCATATCCCAAATCCGCGTATTTGACCGGAAACGTCTAGAGCACAGAATGGGAAGTGTTTCAGATTATCTTTTCCTAAAAATAAAGAAAGCGGTCATAGCTTTTGTCAGCTGACCGCTTTCTTATAATTTGAGGCTATACTCAAGCCCCGAGCCTGGCTGGCCAGAGTCTTACCTACCGTATCCGTGTGTGCCGTATCCGAATATGTATAGGGTATTGTAGCAAGTCTGTTTTTGAAGTCAATATCGCGCCCGTAACTTGCTTTTTCCGATATATCGTGTAGAATGGTTGGCACTATGGAAACCACCGAAAAGACAAAGAAAACCCCATCAGCAGTGAGCGCCACAACAGTAAAAGCCGCAAAAACCGCCGAATTCGCCGTTATCGAAACGGGCGGTAAGCAGTATGAAGTCTCGGTCGGCGATGAAATCAAGATCGAGAAACTCTCCGGCGAGCATAAAGAAGGCGACACTATCGTCTTCGACAAGGTAATGCTTGTGGACAACGGCAGTGACACGACTATCGGCACGCCGCATATTGCCGGCGCCAAAGTTTCCGCCACCCTCACGAAAATCGGCCGCGCCAAGAAAATTGATATCATCCACTACAAACAAAAGAGCCGCTATTTCAAGAAAAATGGACATAGACAGCCGTTCTATCAGGTGAAGATCGAATCTTTCTCGTAAACCACCCCACACAAAATTACATATCTCATTTTTGCGGACACGGATAAATTTCTGGTGAAATTTTCCTAGTGGTCTCGCCGTCGCTCGACCAATGTCCTTAAAAATGAGATATGTAATTTTGTGTGGGTGGATTATGCAGTACGTAAGCGATGTAGCCTTTTGTGTTATAATACAGCCACAATTTAAACGGCTTTAACCCTCGACGATGAACAACGAAGGGAATACGTATGGTATAAAAATCATCACCATCGGAATAATGATCTCTTTTAAAATCCGCCTTGATTTGTTTTGGATCGGTATAGTGATATAGACCATACTGGTTACCCGTAACATCAAGACTATTAAGAATGATAATGGGCATATTTTGTAACATGCTTTCTGGAAAATGGGCGTTGTAGACAATCTGGGTAATCTGATTTTTTAGGTCATCTGTGAGATCATTTACGTTTGGATCATCTATCTGGCCGACATAAAAATCATAACCGAGATTTTTTACTTCTTGGAGAGGTATTCCTTGACCTGATGGATTTTGGATTTGATTAGAAATACTTACGCTGATATTTTTTAAAATGGATGGCTGGGTAATTTTTTGCCAAATAGAGTTTCCAAAAAATAATACACATAAAATAATCAAAAACAATCCTACCACTTCAAAGAAAAACCAACCATTATAATCATTTTTATTTTGAATGAACTTATAGAGGAATACTTGGAACCTATTGCACATGCTATAGCTCAAATCGTTAAAGAACGTGAATCGGAATTAGTGGTTAAATAAAAAATAAAGAATGTATTTTTTATTTACCCCCGATTCCTCAGTGCATTCATAATCGTATCCGCATCGGTATATTCAAGCTCACTGCCGGTGGAGAGACCGCGGCCGAGGATGGTTATTTTTGTATGTTTCTTTTCAGCAAGGTTTTTGAGCGAAGCTCGGACGATTTCTGTTGTATGTTCACCTTCAGGATTGGCGTTCAGAGATAAAATGATTTCAGAAAGGTCGCGCTTGTCGAGGGTGGCAATAAGCTCACGTAAACGTATACGAGTCTCAGGATTTTTCTCAAGATAGGGCACGGTGCCACCGAGAATGAGATAGAGACCACGATATGTGCCACTCTTTTCTATAGCCTCGAAATCTACGTCACGAGCCACAACCATGAGCAAGTTTTTTTCGCGGGATGGATCCTGACAAATTGGGCAGAGATGTGGATCATTTTTTACCACATTATGTCCAACACTATAGAAGCGATAGCAGGAATTGCACAATCTGATGGTCTTTTTAATATCGGTGACGAGCCGCGACAGTTCTTCAAGATATGCGGGATTTTTAGTCAAAAGAAAATAAGCGAACCGCCGCGCCTGACGTGGGCCGATGCCAGGGAATTCGCGGAAACGTTCGATCAGTTTGTTGAGGGAATCCATGATAGGAAATATGCGGTAGTTGGAAAAATTTCGTGCTTGTTGATGATTTTTATGTAATTAAAACTCGCCGAAATCGCTCTTATCCATACTCATAAACGTCGTCTTCTGCTGGTCGAAATAAAGTTTGACCATGCCGGTGGGACCGTTACGGTGCTTTTCGATGAGGATTTCGGCTTCTTGTTTCTTACCACCACCGTCTTCATTGGCTTCGCGGTGGATGAACATGACCACGTCGGCATCCTGCTCGATCGAGCCGGAATCACGCAAGTCGGAGAGGCGAGGTTTGCCGCCGCGGGATTCGACGGCACGGGAAAGCTGGGACAAAGCGATGACAGGAATCTCAAGCTCGCGGGCGAGATGTTTCAAGGAGCGCGAAATTTCAGTCACTTGCTGGACCATATTATCGCTGTTACGGCTCTGGGTCGGCACCATAAGCTGAAGATAATCAACAATGATGAGACCGAGACCTTTCTCGCTTTTCAAACGGCGGGCGATGGCGCGCATCTTCAAGATATTGTTGGCCGGTTGGTCATCAATGAAGATTGGTGCCCGGGAAAGGGTATCCATGGCGGTTTTAATGGCATTGAAATCGTTCTCGATGGAGAGATTCTTACCGGTACGCAGTTTCCATGAGTCCACTTTCGACTCGGCGGCGAGCATGCGGTCAACGAGTTGTTGCGAACTCATTTCCAATGAAAAGATCCCGACGGGAATGTTGTGCTGGGTCGCTACGGTGCGGGCAATGTCGAGAGCGAGAGCGGTTTTTCCCATGGAAGGTCGTGCGGCGAGGATGATGAGGTCGGATTTTTGGAAACCAGCGAGCTTATTGTCGAGATCGCGGAAGCCGGTCGGCACGCCACGAAGCTCGCCGCTGGATTTGTGTAGTCTGTCGAGCCGCTCCCACGCTTCCATGAGAGTATCTTTCAGCTCGACGAATTTGTGAGAACCGGTAAAATTGGTCACTTCAAAAATGCGTTTTTCCGCTTGGTCAAGAGTTTCTTCAAGCTCGCCGGCTTCATTCCAGCCAAGCTCGGCAATATGCTCCGAAGCGGAAATGAGGTTCCTCATGACCGATTTCCGCTGGATCATCTCGGCGTAGTATTTGGCATTCGAGGATGATGGCACACCATGAACCAGTTCGGTCAAATAACTCATGCCACCCACCTGCTCAAGCAATTCTTTTTCTTTCAATCGCGATGACAGGGAAAGCAGATCAATGGGATTGGCCTTCTTGTGAAGCTCCATCATAGCGAGCCAGATCAAACGATGACGATCAACGTAGAAGACGCTATCGTTGACAATGTCAGTAAGATCATACATCACTTCGGGACGCATCATGATCGAGCCGAGCAAAGCTTTTTCGGCTTCGAGACTTTGCGGCGGCACGCGCAGGGCTTGGGTTTTAAAATAGGGAGAGGTTGGGCTCATGGCCTTCAGTTTACCATGATAGAGAAAAAATAAAAAAGATATGAAAAGGACTTAAAATGTTCATAAGGTGTGCATAACGTCATTTTCTAAATATGTCCTTCGGAGAAACCGGCATACCGCTCTGGTGAGCGGTTGCCTCCCTCTCACAAAGCTGCCTGCTGGCACTTTGTTCCGAGAGTTTCTCCGAAGGACATATTTAGAAAATGACGTGATCAAAAGCTTGTAAACATTTTTCAAATTCTTGACAATATATTAATATATGATAATATAAAATCAGATAGATTTTAATTAATTTGGCTTTGAAAGGAAGCCACAATGTTCCAAAATATGATTCTTACAATAGTATTCATTACTCTGTTTGCCGGCGTAATCGGATCTTTTACTCAGTTTATCCTAAAAACAAAAGGTGCGATCACTAAAGAAGTTTGGTTAACCTTGTTGGCTGGAGCAATTGTGGGATGGCTTCTACAACGATGGTCATCATGCATGGTCCTCATAGTTACCACAATCACATTGTGGGCACTCCAGACATTGTGCAGATTGTGCAAGTTGAAAAGCGAATTTGGCCTAAAAAACATTAACAGCATTAACGCTGTAAATCGCGCACTACTTAATTGATAGCCGCGGTTTTTTT
>CAZQKU010000002.1:14913-18524 GCA_964593965.1 uncultured Candidatus Saccharibacteria bacterium
TTGTTGATTCTTTTTTTATATTTTTTACCTTTTCTTCATTATTTTTATTTTCATCTTTATTTTTGTTTACTTCAGTTTCGGCTTCTGCCCAACCGATGACATCATGGCACAGCTTGAAAAGGGCGGTCTGGGCGGCGCGGACGGCATCGAAGGAGAAATTGACTTGGGAGCGATAGTGCGAGGTGAGAAGCCAATAGCGGAAAGCGATGGGGGAGATATGCTCGGAGATAAGGTCAGAAAGTTTCAGGAAATTGCCTTTTGACTTGGCCATCTTAACGTCGTCAACGTTCATAAAGCCGCCATGGATCCAATAACGGACGAACGGCTTGCCGGTAGCCGACTCAGACTGGGCGATTTCATTGGTGTGGTGAGGAAAAATGAGATCAGTGCCACCGGTGTGGATATCAATAGTCGGGCCGAAGACCTTCATTGACATAGCTGAACATTCGATATGCCAGCCGGGTCGGCCTTTGCCGAATGGAGCGTCCCATATTGCGGAGACGGCGGAAGGTCTTTCTGTTTCTTCAGCACTTGGAAATTTCCAAACCGCGAAGTCGCGAGGATTTTCTTTGTCATATTCATCATTAGCAATACGCTCATAATTTTGTTCTGATTTTTCTTTTTTGTCTGTCTTTTCTAATTTCAAATGTGCTAGCTCGCCGTACTGTTTTACTTTCGCCACACTGACATAGACGCCATCTTCGGCGATATAGGCCACACCCTTTTTTAGAAGCACGTTGATCAATTCAATCATAGAGTCAATATTGCCGCGGGCACTCAAAATATGCTGTGGTGTAAGAATATTGAGCGAAGCCATGTCTTGCCAAAAAAGTTTCTCGTATTTTTCTGTCAAAGCTTCGACACTTACGCCTTGTTCAGCGCTTCGACGAATAGTCTTATCGTCAACGTCGGTAATGTTCATAGCTTGCTCTACCATGTAGCCCTTATATTCAAAAACGCGCCGAACAATATCGTCCATGACAAATGTCCGAAGATTGCCGATATGAGCGCTATCGTAGACGGTCGGCCCACAGTTATACATGCTAACGGATGTGTTGGCTTTTGCCGCTTTTGTTGATGCCGCCGGCTTAAATTTTTCTTTTTTGCCGCTTAACGTATTGTGGATGAAAAGGGGAGTCATGGCTCATTATAACCACTTCCTATACTTGAAATAACCAAGCATTCCGAGGGTCAAAATAATGAGGATGCCCATAATGATAGTAAAATCGTGCGGCGAACCGACGATCGGCGTATAGGCGGTGTTCATGGAGAAAATACCGGTCACGAGCTCGAGAGGGAATATGATAGAAGCGACGACGGTCAGAGTCTGCATGATTTCATTCTGCTTGGTCGAAAGGAGTGAATCGTTTGTCTCACGTAGATCGTTTAACAACTCGTGATTGTTACTTGTGATCTCATGAATCTTGCCGTATTGTCTGATAATGTCATCCACATAATGATATTTGAAATCTTGGCCGAAAAAAGCCTGTGCCGCCGGACCGAACGCTTCGATGACTTCTTTATGCACACGACTTGACTGCTTGAGGTCGGTTAGTTCGCGGGAAATATTGGACAAAACCTCGACCATGCGACGCTCTTTACCATCAAAAATACCCGCTTCGGCATGCATGAGCGACTGGCGGATGCTTTCGAGATCGTCTTCAATCCGAGCATAGAGACGTTTCATTAAATAGTAAAAGATGTAGCCGGCATGATCGCCAACGCCGCTTGTACCTCCGCTCGTAGTACCGCTATTTGTACTATTTTTATCACTATTTTTTTCCTTACCTCTGGCGATGATGGAATCAGTTTCAAAAACTTTGGCGAAATTGGCGATCGGCTCAATCGGCCCGCGATGAGCGGTAACAATGAAATCGCGGCCGATGACGAAGTTGATTTCTTTTTCTTCGATGGTGTATCGGCGAATGTCGTGATGATGTCGCGGTGTCCGCCTAATGCGCTCCGGTATGCGCAAAACTAAATATATATGATCAGGATAACGTTCGATACGCGGTCGAGAATATTCCGAAAGAATATCCTCACCGACGAGGGTATGAATGTGATATTTTTCAACGAGAGTCAGTACCTCTTGTTCGGTCGGCGATTCGAGATCAACCCATGAAAGATTCTTGTAGGTGTAGGTGTTTATCATATTGTTATTATATCAGTTTCCGTGTATACTTGGAAAGCTTTTAAAATGATTCCAGAAACAAATAGAAACAAAATCATTGCTGGCATTCTTTGCGTCATCGCTTTGGTGGCGGTCTTCTATGCTGGCAGACGAACAGCCGAAAGCGGCCCGTATGCGGCACAACCTGCCTTTATCGCTCCAAATACGGACACCAGTCTCATCACCAATGCCCAATTCGCCCCATTTTGGAAAGAATGGCAGATTTTACAACAAAAATACGTTACTTCAGCTTCCACGACACCTCAGGACATGGTGTATGGAGCTATGGAAGGTCTGGCGCAGTCGGAAGGCGATCCATACACCGTTTTCTTTCCGCCGCAGGAGAATAATCTTTTCCAAAGCGACATTGCCGGCAACTTTGAAGGCGTCGGTATGGAAATTGACATTAAGAACAGTGCTTTAACAGTTATTTCTCCGCTCAAAGGCACTCCCGCGGCACAAGCAGGCATTCTGGCCGGCGACATCATTTCACAGATTGACGATAAAGATACTTCCAATATGACCGTTGATCAGGCAGTGGATCTCATCAGGGGTCCGGCAGGCTCGACTGTTAAGTTGACTATCATCCGCACCGGTGTTCCGGAGCCGATAGTCAAGACTGTGACACGTCAAGTTATCAATATTCCGACTATCGCCACAAGCACCATCGGCACCAGCTCATCAGAGATTTTCGACATTCAGCTTGATAGCTTCACCGCCGATTCGCCGGCCCTTTTCCAGACGGCACTGCGTTCATTCGTGACGTCCGGCTCGCACAAGCTCATCCTCGACCTTCGTGGCAATCCGGGCGGTTATCTCGATGCGGCGTGGGATATGGCTAGCTGGTTTTTGCCAGCCGGGGAGACGGTGGTGACTGAAGATTTCGGCGGCAAGGAACCAAATCAAGTCTATCAGAGCAAAGGCGACAACATTTTCAACAGCAATTTGCAAATGGTCATTCTCGTTGACGGTGGTTCGGCTTCCGCCGCAGAGATTCTCTCGGCCGCCCTCCACGACCACGGTATCGCCACTCTCGTTGGTGAGAAGACGTTCGGCAAAGGCTCCGTCCAAGAACTTATTCCAATAACCGATGATACGTCACTCAAGGTCACCGTTGCCCGCTGGCTGACGCCTGATGGTCACAATCTATCACATGACGGTATTGATCCGGATTATGTAGTGCCGATTACGGCGGCGCAGGTGACAGCGGGAACAGATCCGCAAATGGCGAAGGCTGTGTCGCTTCTACAGGCAAAGCCATAAGGAAAGATATCCTTGAATTCTGACATAAACATGCTTTTTCGGACACGGATATTTTTCTGCTGAAAAATTCCTAGTGCTCGCTCCGTCGAGCTCGCAATGTCCTCAAAATCATATTTATTTCAGAATTCAAGGATGCCATAGATTTAGGGTTTTGCATGAAGAAGTGAAATACGGTTTT
>CAZQKU010000003.1:0-17066 GCA_964593965.1 uncultured Candidatus Saccharibacteria bacterium
AATGGCAATAATACTCCCTCTAATACCCTAGATATGGTTCCGCGTTGCAGTAATGTGTCATGGAAATACAATGATAACGACAGTGGAAATGACTTGAACGTATTTCAAAGGGCAATCTAATCCCTTGACTGGTGCTTCGTCCTGTCCTTCCGGTTCATCACCTGTCGCAGCCGCGAACATCACCGGGAATTCTCCGTTATATATCTGCAAGTAGGGTTTCTCGGTAGCTATCACTCAAAATGCATCCCTGCTTCAGCCTGTCTGACTGAAGCCTGAAGCGCCGGATATCGCGAGAGTCCGGCGCCTTCGGCGATGAGGCGGACGGCTTCGGTGCGAGCGGCTTCGACGAGGCGGAGATTGCGGAGGGCGTCCATGGCGATATCGGAGACGCCCCATTGGCGAGCGCCGGACAATTCGCCGGCGCCTCGTTGCTGCATGTCGGCCTCGGCTAATTCGAAACCGTTCTTGGCGGTTTTGAGAGCGTTGAGCCGTCCGACGGACTTCTCGCTTGTCGTCTCCGCGAAACAGTAGCAGTAGGCTTGATATGAGCTCCTCATGACCCGGCCGCGGAGCTGGTGGAGCTGGGCCAAGCCGAAGCGTTCGGCGCCTTCGATGACGATGACAGTGGCGTTAGGTACATTCATGCCGACTTTGTATGGATATGTCGTAGCAGTATCCAATGGCAATAATACTCCCTCTAATACCCTAGATATGGTTCCGCGTTGCAGTAATGTGTCATGGAAATACAATGATAACGACAGTGGAAATGACTTGAACGTATTTCAAAGGGCAATCTAATCCCTTGACTGGTGCTTCGTCCTGTCCTTCCGGTTCATCACCTGTCGCAGCCGCGAACATCACCGGGAATTCTCCGTTATATATCTGCAAGTAGGGTTTCTCGATTATCATCACTCAAAGAAGGATGTCCGATGTATACAGGACATCCAAGGGAGTTTTGTAATTCAGAGTATCGTATTGTTACTAGCCATATATGGTATACTGTCGCATATGAAAACATTGCGTCAGTGTGTAGAGGATGCGCGGGCGGCGAAGACGGCTGTGGGACATTTCAACATTTCGGACATTGAAGGTTTCTGGGCAGTCGTGCAGGCGGCACAGGCGCTCTCGACGAAATCCGACAGGGACATACCGGTCATTATCGGTGTGTCCGAAGGTGAGCGTGATTTCATCGGCGTAGCACAAGCGCGGGTACTTGTTGACAGTGTCAACATGACGAAAAATGCCAGCGGGCCCGCCGCCGGTAAGCCCACCTATCCGCCGATATATCTGAATGCCGACCATACCTATTCTTTCGATCGGGTACGGGAAGTCATTGACGCCGGGTATGATTCCGTTATTTTCGATGGTACTCAAATGTCATTTGACGACAATGTAGCCACGACGAAAAAATGCGTCGAATATGCTCACGCGAAAATGGCGGAACTGCGAGCAAGCGGAAAATCGGAGTTTGTGAATAGAGATATCATTATCGAAGCGGAGCTCGGCTTCATTGGCAAGTCTTCAGAAGTGCATGACGCCATTCCTGCTGGGGTTTCTTTCGGCGAGGAGGCCTTGACCACCGTAGATCAAGCTAAAGCATTCATCACTGCAACCGGTGCCGATATGTTGGCTCCTGCTATCGGCAACATGCATGGTCTTTTGAAGAATATGCCAAAGCCGGCTCTCAACATCGGACGCATCAGCGAAATCTCGCAGGCTGTCGGTATTCCACTTGTTCTCCATGGTGGCTCCGGCGATTCGGAAAGTGATCTTGTTGCGGCGATTTCTGCCGGCATTGTCATCGTTCACATCAATACCGAATTGCGGGTAGCTTATCGCAACGCTCTGCGGTTGTCTCTCCAGGATAATCCCGACGAAGTGGCGCCGTACCGGTATCTCAAGCCTGCGGTACAAGCCATGCAAGCCGTTGTGGAAAAGAAGCTGGCTATATTTAACAAGTTGTAATACACTTATGTCTATGGAACAAGATGAACATATAGAATTTGACACTGATCAACAGGATATGCCGAGTGCGACGTCTACATCGTCACAATCCACTTCACGTTCGGTTTCGGGCCAACCTGAAGTGACCGGCATGGCGGCATGGCTTATAAAAAAGGGCATCATCAACAATGAGACCCAAGCCAAAGGCATACTTATTTGCGTCGTCATTGTCGATTTTATCATCGCTATCGCCATTTTTTATTTTTTTGTTATTAAATAATTACCACATGTGTGGCATCACTTCGATCCGGACATTCTGCGACGAGGCATGCCTGAACTAACCTCGGCATCTTGATTTTTTTCTCCGCTTACTATACATTAGAAGGATATGATCACATTACCGTACGAAAGACGTGCCGCCAATAGTGCCAACAAAAGTGAGGCTTTGCGCAAGAATGGCAAAATCCCCGCTGTTTTCTATGGCCCAAAGGAGAAATCTACTCCGATTGTCCTTTTGTATAGTGATTTCATCAAAGCTTGGAAAAAGGCCGGCGAATCGTCGGTTATCGTCCTCAAAGAAGTTTCTGCTGGAAAAGCGGCTTCTGCCGGTTCTGTTCATGAAGGTCACGAAGCGCTTATCTATGATGTTGATCTTCATCCGGTCACTGGTGCGCCGCGACATGCGGACTTTTATGTCATCGAAAAAGGCAAGAAGGTAAAAGTCCATGTTCAGCTTTCGTTCGACGGGGTCGCTCCTGCCGTCAAGGATCTCGGGGGTATTTTGGTCAAGGTTTTACGCGAAGTGGAGATCGAGGCGGCACCAAAAGATTTGCCGCATGATGTGCGTGTGGATATCAGCGCTTTGAAGGAAATGGTAAGTGTCATCCATGCCAAAGACATTGTTTTGCCTGTCGGTGTCACTCTTATTACCCGTGCCGATGAAATTGTCGCTTCTGTTGCTCAAGCCGTAGAAGAAGTCGAAGAGGCACCGGTAGCGGTGGATATGAGTGCTATCGAAGTAGAGAAGAAAGGCAAGGAAGCCAAAGAAGGTGCCGAAGGTGAAGCGGCTGATGCAGTAGCGGGAACTGCTGGCGTTGACGCCAAGAAAGCTGAAGGAAAAAATAACTTATAACGACGGTTTTTCATCCCATCTGGTACATTCGGACAGTTGGTTTTATATGGCATTTTATCGAGTAAAAAATCACTGTTTTTTATATATTTTTTGTCAGTTGTCCGAATGTAGCGGAGGTGCAAAAACAGAGGATATACAGGGTGTCTAGATTAGAGTTTCCAAAATGTGATATTATATACGCGTATGAAACGCAGTCTTTTTTTTTCTGTCTTAATTTTTTCCGCTTCAATGACGATGGGCTGGTATACGGCATACGCCCAGTCCGTCAGCCTGCCTGTCTGTACCGATGATACCTCCAGTCTTCCGGGCGAGACGACTGCCGCTAAAAATGTCCGTCTGACCGCCGACCTCAATGAATGTCTCGCCGAGCAAGCCGCCGCCCAAGCCACCCTTACTCAAGCTCAAAATCAATCCTCATCCCTTCAGCAAGCTATCAATGTCTTGAACGGTCAAATAAAAGTGGCCCAGCTTAATATCCAGGCAAAGAATCTGCTCATTGCTACACTTGGCACCGACATTACGAAAAAAGCCACGACTATTACCCAACTCTCAGGTCAGATTGACCAAGGTCAGGACTCGCTGGCAGAACTTCTCCGCAAGACCGATGAGCTTGGTGCTACGACATTGCCGGACGTCATCCTTTCGTATAAAAATATTACCGATATTTTCTCCGATGTGGATACTTTTGGCTCGGTAGAATCGTCGCTTCAGTCCACTCTCGGTCAAATCAATGCCAATAAAAATCAGACTCAAACTGAAAAAGATCAGTTGACGACCCAGCAGAATCAGCAGAAGGATGCTTTGGCCACTATTCAGCAGGATGAAGCTAACATCAAGCAAGCCGAAGCGGCCAAGCAGACTCTGCTCAACGTCAGCAAAGGCAATGAAGCGAACTATTCCCAAATCCTCGCCCAAAAACAAACCAAAGCCGCCACTATTAGGAGTGCTCTTTTTGCTCTGGCTGGCGGTGGTCAAGCTATTCCTTTCGGTCAGGCTCTTCAATATGCCCAGACAGCCGGTCAAGCTACCGGCGTCAATCCGGCTTTTCTTCTGGCAATTTTGACACAGGAGTCTGCACTCGGAGCGAATGTGGGCAATTGTTATGTCACGAATGTCCAAACGGGTGCTGGCGTTTCGGCCAAGACCGGTGCTTCGGTCAATAAGGTCATGAATCCGACTCGTGACATACCCGTTTTCCAGACGATTACCGCAACCCTCGGTTTCGATCCACTCCATACTCTCGTTTCCTGTCCGCAATCCATCGGTTGGGGCGGCGCCATGGGACCGGCGCAGTTCATTCCTTCGACATGGCAACTGCTCGAAACGCGTATCGCTTCTGCCCTTGGCCAGAGCATAACTGCCATCAGTCCGTGGAATCCGCAGGACGCCTTTACCGCTTCGGCCCTGTACCTCGGAGATCTCGGTGCCCGGGCGGGAAGCTATACGAGCGAGCGCACGGCGGCCTGCAAGTATTATTCTGGTCAGGCGTGCGGCTTGGTCAGGGGCAATACGACATACGCCACGCAAGTTCTCGCCGAGACCAATTATATTCAGGAGAATGAAATCAATCCTCTCGAAGGATTGTAGGATTGTAAAAGGATATGAAAAAGATCATCAGTTTTATCATGGCCATATTCATCGCATTCTGCATGATCGCTCTGGCGCATGCGGTTGTCTATGAAGCGCTGGCGGCTATATTGGCGACACTTTTTTTCATCGCTATGCCGCCGATCACTCCCTATATTTTCGCTTTTTTTGCCGTCAGTTTCATGGTGGCGACATTCATTTCTATGAAGTGGAACAACAAAGCCGTCCGAGCTTTCTACATCTTTTCGGCCGGCTGGACAGGTTTTGTCATTTATTTTTTCCTTGCCGCTTTTATCTACGGCATTCTGGTCATGTTTGGTATGCCATTGGTTTTTGCCGCATGGATCGGCCTTGGTTTTTTGATAGTTGCTCTGATCACAGCGATCTATGGTATTTTTCATGCAAATGATGTACAGGTGACGAAGATCAATGTCAACATACCCTCACTGCCTGACACATGGAAGAATCGTAGCGCAATCTGGGTGAGCGACATCCATCTGGGTCATGTCCGGGGCGTACCTTTTGCCAAAAAAGTGACGGACAAAATCCTCTTGCTCAAGCCCGATATTGTTTTCATCGGCGGTGATCTCTATGACGGGTCAAAAGTAGATGAGGTAGCGATTATCGAACCTTTGCGAAAGCTCACCGCAGTTGACAGTGCTGGCCGAAAAGGCGTGCCGCTCGGTGTCTATTTCATCATGGGCAATCATGAAGAATTCAATGTCCATGGGACGGCACGCTATGCTCAAGCGATCAAAGATATTGGTATCAGGATTCTCGACGATGAAATGGTCATCATAGATGGTTTGCAGGTGATTGGTGTTGATCATGGACGTACGGAAAACAGAGCACAGTTTGCTTCCATTCTGGAAAAGATATGTACCACCGGACATTTCAATGCAAAAGCTTTGTCTATTCTTCTCAAGCATGAGCCCCGAGATCTCGACGTGGCGGCTCGGGCAGGCATAACATTTCAGATTTCCGGCCACACCCACCAAGGACAGATTTTCCCGGTCAGCTTGATCACCCGGCTGACATTTAAGGGCTTTGATTACGGTCTGAGAAAGTATAGTGGGGAAAACTCTGGCAAGAAGACGATGCAAGTCTATACCTCAAGTGGTGTCGGCACCTGGGGGCCGCCTCTGCGGGTGGGGACAAATTCTGAGATTGTCGCGTTTACGTTCCTTTGATACACTTATATGGTGCAACTGGTTTTATATTATGGATAAAGATCATACTACATCCTCACAAACACACACTTTCACCTCGCGGGTTCTTTTTGGTGAGAAGCGTATTCCAAATATGGCTTCTTGGCTGGTCAAAAGATCTGTCATAAGAAATCTGCCGCAGGCTAGGAAGGTCATTATTGGTCTCATTATTTTTGATTTCGTGGCGGCAGGAGTCGTTACTTATTTTTTCATTATCCGATGAATACAAGAACAAGAAAAGGTTTTACTCTCATTGAGCTTCTGGTTGTCATTTCAATCATTGCCTTGTTGTCATCCGTTATTTTGGCGGCACTCTCAACTGCGCGAGGTAAGGCAAGTATTGCGGCGGGACAGGAGTTTGCAACATATAACTATCATGCCTTCGGTGCCAATGCCATCGGCATCTGGAATTTTGATGAGACGACACAGCCGTCGAGCGGCATTTTTCCGATCGATACTTCCGGTGATAATTTAAATATGAATCCGAAAGTCGGTAGTACCGTCTACCGTGTTTCAGGTGCCAATACGTCAAGTGGCGCTGGTTCGGCCCTCAATGTGACTTCGGTAAACCCGGAACTTTTCGCCGTATATCCAAGTACTGTTCCCACTGTTTGGGCGGTTGGGCATAGCATTTCTACCTGGATTAATCCGACGGCCTTTTCAGGACAAGAGACTGTCTTCGCTATAGAGTCACCATGTATAGGGGGTAGACCTACAGACATCATATTTGCTCAACAAACCGGGCAAAAAATTAGCTTTCTTTATGGGAGTCCTGTGGTTAATAATTGGGCAATGTCTTCTTCGAAAAATACAATTAGTCCAGGTCAATGGGCGCAAATAACATACAGTTATAGTGCTACTACCGGTCTTTTCTCGCTGTATATTAACGGGCAATTTGATTCATCAAATGTTCTAGCTGAAAGTGGATCTTGTACTCCGAATGAAATTGACATTGGTTGGGACAGACTGGGCGCCTCGACACCATTTGTCGGCTATATGGATGATACGGCTGTCTACAGTTCATCATTGACCGCCATGCAAATTCATACTATGTACCTTGCTGAGTTACCGGCTCATCTCCTTGCGGATAAATAAAAGAAGACTGCTATACCTATATAACGAGTGCCTGTAGCACACATATAGCACATAAGATTTGCAGAAAATGTGTCTATTTGCTATAGTGCCCTCATGAAAAAAGACATCCACCCCAAGGAATACCGGCCGGTTATTTTCCTCGACAATTCAAACGGGGCCATGTTTCTTATTAGCTCTACTATCGCCGCCAAAGAGACGGCGAAATTCACCGACGGTAAAGACTACCCCGTTCATCATGTGGAAATTTCCAGTGCTTCGCATCCTTTCTATACCAATCAGGAGAAGACTCTTGATGCCGCCGGTCGGGTGGAGAAATTCAAGTCTCGTCAATCTAAGGCTACGGCAAAGAAGAAGCTTTAACGTACAAGCAGTAAGAATGTGCATTTCGGAGAAAACGGCATACCGTCGTGCTCGACGGTTGCCTCCCTCTCACAAAGCCGCCTGTTGGCGCTTTGTTCCGAGAGTTTCTCCGAAATGCACATTCTTACTGCTTTTATAGTAAGACGTCTTTCTTTGCTATAATCATATAACGTCATGAATATTGAAGAACATAAGAAGAATCATAAGACTGCGTATCTCGCTGAAATGTATGAGAAGCTCGAAAGGGAAGAGCGGGAGCTTTTGGCTATGGCAAATGATGTATCCATGAAAGATCTGGCGGAGACCGACCTCGCCGGTATCGCTGAACAGAAAAAGACCCTTGAAGCCCAAATCCAAGCTATTCTCGACCGAGAAAAAGAACAAGAAAAAGCAGACGAAATGCCCAACGAGCTTATCCTTGAAGTCCGGGCCGCGGCCGGCGGTGACGAAGCGACCATTTTTGCTCATGAGCTTCTCGACATGTACGAGCGATATGCGGTGACCAAAGGCTGGGGCACGCGTGTGATCGAGGAAGGTGCTTCGATGGAAATAAAAGGCAGAGGCGTGTACGAAGCTCTGCGTTATGAAACCGGCGTTCATCGCATCCAGCGCATTCCCGTGACGGAGAAAATGGGCAGGGTGCATACGTCCACGGCATCAGTCGCTATTTTACCTATCAGGAGAAAATCTACATTTGAAATAAACCCGGCCGACCTCGAAATCGAGTTCTCGCGCGCCGGCGGCAAAGGCGGTCAGAATGTCAACAAAGTGGAGACAGCTGTGCGGGTTATTCATAAGCCGACCGGTCTTTGGGTCAGAGCGACCGCCGAGCGCAGTCAGTCGAAGAATCGTGAGACTGCTACGAGCATTCTTCGGGCCAAGCTTGAAGTGCTCGAAGAAGAGCGAGAAGCCAAAAAGTTCAGCGCCGATAGGAAAGGCCAGATTGGTACTGGTGATCGTTCCGAAAAAATCCGCACCTACAACATCCTCCAGGACCGTGTCACCGACCACCGTATCAAGCAGTCATGGCACAATATCGAGAACATTTTTGCCGGCAAGCTTGACCCTATTATCTCAGCTTTACAGAAATATACGGAGACGGGCGTGGTGGGGGATGCCGAAAGTGGTTCAGATGATGAATAATAAATTAACTATAAAAATAAAATAAATTTTACAATATATGATCACCGAAAAAAAGACAAAAATAGTCTGTACCATTGGTCCTGTGACCGAAAGCGTCGAGAAAATAACCGCACTTGTGGAAGCGGGTATGAATGTTATGCGTCTCAATTTTTCTCATGGAGATTGTGCCGAGCATCAGCGGCGAGTGGACAACCTTCATGCGGTGGTCGGGAAGACCGGTAAGATGGTGGCCATCATGCAGGATCTTGCCGGGCCGAAGATCCGTACCGGCGATTTTAAGAATGGTTCTATCATCCTCAAGGCAGGACAGACTTTTATCATAACAACTTCAGCCACCGAGGCGACGAATGGCGACGAACAACATGTCTATGTCAATTATCCGCTTTTACCGAAGGAGATCAACGTCGGCGGTCATATTCTTATTCATGATGGCAAAATAAGACTTCTTATACAAAAAATTTCCGCCAACCCCGTCACCAAAAGCGATGATGTAGTATGTAGAGTTGAAGTCGGCGGTGAAATCAAAAGCCGCCGTGGGGTCAATCTTCCCGGCGCTCATCTTTCTATAAGTTCTATCACTGATAAAGATCGCGCAGATATTGCTTTTGGTATTGCCAATAAGGTTGACTTTATCGCTCTGTCATTCGTCCGCCGTTCCGATGACATTGTTGAACTACGTCGTATCCTCGACAAAGCCAAGTCAAAGGCTCACATCATCGCGAAGATAGAGACGCCGGAAGCTATCGAGAATATTGATGCCATCATTGCTCTTGCTGACGGTATTATGATAGCCCGGGGTGATTTGGCTATCGAAATTCCGGCTGAGAATGTTCCGCTTATCCAGAAATCACTTATCAAGAAATGTAATGCTCTCGGTAAACCGGTTATTACCGCCACTCAGATGCTCGAGTCTATGATCCATAGTCCGATACCCACTCGCGCCGAAGTTTCTGACGTGGCTAATGCCATTCTCGATGGCACTGATGCTATTATGCTCTCGGAGGAGACAACTCTTGGAGAGTATCCTGTTCTCGCGGTCAAGATGATGAGTCGCATTGCTCGACAGGTGGAGAAGGAGACATTTTACGAAAATATTCACGACATTGAAGACATGGCTCATATTTCGAAGAGTCACCATGGTAACTTGACTGACATCATTTCACCTTCAGCAGTTCGTATTGCCAAGGAGACGGGAGCGAAGTATATCGTCGCCTTGACCATGTCCGGTCGCACTGCTCGGATGATAGGCCGTTATCGGCCGAGTCAGCCTATTCTCGCTCTGACCTCGGACGCCGCATCCGCCGCCAAGATTACTCTTTCCTTTGGCTGTTATCCGGTCGTGGTACCGCATTTTGAGCGGATCTCCGATATTATGGTCATGGTTCGCAAGATTGCCCTTGCTCGCGGCTTGGTCAAACAAGGTGATAAAGTGGTTATTGTTGCCGGCATGCCTATTGGTAAGATTCAAGATACGAATATGCTGTTGGTTGAGACGATATAGGAAAAATTTGCAAAAAAACTGCCGATTTGATAGACTCGGACGACGTATGAGCGAAGAAAAGACAATCAATTCAGCCAAAAATATTGCCACCATGAGTAATGCCGGTATCGACACCATGTTCAAGGCCGGGGCACATTTCGCTTTCGGCCGATCGAGGCGGCATCCGACGGTGGCGCCGTATATTTTCGGTATGAAGAACAACGTGGAGATTTTTGATTTGGAGAAAACTCAAAGTCTGCTCGCCGCCGCTTGCGCTTTCGTGGAAAATTTTGCCAAAGAAGGCAAACAGCTTCTTATCGTCGGTGGTAAAAGCGAGGCCCGCGAAGCCGTCCGCGGGGCCGGCGAAATGCTCGGTATGCCGTTCGTGGATGGTCGCTGGATCGGTGGTACTTTGACCAATTTCGGCCAGATCCGCAAGCGTGTGGAGAAACTTGAGCGTTTGACCGCTGAGCGCGAGAAGGGCGAGCTGGCAAAATATACGAAGAAGGAGCGCCTGCTCATTGACCGTGAAATCGCCAATCTTGATCGCTTTTTCTCCGGCATCATCCCGATGAAAGAATTGCCGAAGGCTCTTTTCGTCGTCGATCCGAAGAAGGAGTACACTGCGGTCAAAGAAGCCCACGACATCGGCATTCCGGTCATCGCTCTTGCCGGTTCTGATTGCGACGTCAGCCTCATCGAATATCCGATTGTCGGTAACGATGCGTCAAAGTCCAGTATTGGATTCTTCGTCGGTGAAATCGTCAAGGCGTATTCAGCGGGCAAAGTTCTGGCCAAAGCGGCCGCTCCGAAGGTTGAAACTGCAAAACTATAAATAGTCGGATTTTTATAGTATACTGATAGGTATATTTTTTAATTATTATGGCAACTATTACTATCGAACACGTCAAAGATCTCCGTGACAGGACTGGCGTTTCCGTCATGCAATGCCGCAAGGCTCTCGAAGAAGCTGGCGGCGATATGGACAAGGCTATCATTATTTTGCGCAAGAAAAGCGGGGAGATTTCCGCTAAAAAAGCCGACAGGAAATTTGGCGCGGGTACTGTGGCGGCGTATATTCACGCGACCGGTAATGTCGGCGCTATGGTCATGCTTTCCTGTGAGACTGATTTCGTGGCGGGGAATGAAGAATTCAAGACCTTGGCTCGCAATATCGCCATGCATGTTACGGCGACAAATCCAAAATACACCACCCGGGAAGATATTACCGAGGCCGAGCGTGCTACTGCCAAGGAAGTTTTTGAGAATGAGATGAAAAAGGCCGAAGTGGGCAGACCGAAACCAGCCGACGTCAAAGCCAAAATCCTCGAAGGCAAACTGGCCGCTTATTTCTCCGAGCAAGTCCTGCTCGACCAGCCCTTTATTAAAAATCCGGAGCTGACTATCGGCAATTTGATTTCCGGCGCCGTGCAGAAATTTGGCGAAAAGATTGAGCTTTCGCGTTTCGTCCGGATCGGGGTGGGGAAATAACCTAATAATGCCAGGAGTAGTATAAGCATCAACTCTATGTATTTTACAATAATCATATTTTCTGTAGCTCTCCTCGGCATCATCGTTATGATTGTCAGTAAGCATTTTGAAATAAAAGGCAGTAAGAAATATGTTCTGTCGCGGTTAGCCGATCGCACCGATTATGTTTTCCAGACGGTATATGCCAAAGTTCGTTTCATTATTTCTCATATCAACAGACACAATGCTATCGCATATCTCCAGTGGATAGCATTCCATATTCTGTCTTTTTTCCGCACATTGTATATCCATATCCGCGAGGCCGCTCATCGTCATCCTCATTCAAAGAAGGTCATTGACATGGTTACCGGTAAGATTGACGTCAATCAGAATGGCGGGGCGTCGTTCTATTTAAAGCAGATTGCGGAAGATGCGAAGAAATAAAAACGGCAGACTCACAAAATAGCAACAAGCATTTTTCGAACACGGATATTTTTCTGCTGAAAAATTCCTCGTGCTCGCGCCGTCGCGCTCGCACGTCTCGGAACAAGTCTCGGAAAATGCTTGTTGCTATTTTGTGAGTTTGCAATTATTATGTTTTGGGTGTACAAGATTGCCACCTTAGCTCAGTTGGTAGAGCAACACTTTTGTAAAGTGAAGGTCCTCAGTTCAAATCTGAGAGGTGGCTCATGTCTGATATACTTACCTTATTATTCAATTTAATTTAATTCAATGCTAGATTCACCAGACATTCGAAAAGGCCACCTTCATCCTATCACTCAAACGATTCGCGAAATATGCGCTGTTTTGGCGAGTCTTGGTTTTGAGATTGCCCAAGGGCCAGAAATTGAGACTGAATTCTATAATTTTGACGCCCTGAATATTCCCAAGGATCACCCGTCGCGGGATATGCAGGATACCTTTTGGCTCAAGAGTCAAAAAGAAGATCAGAAAAAAGGCAACACGATGTCAGCTGTCATGACGTCAGCCTCGACCAATGCTTCTGCCCGCAGGCTTCTTACTACTCAAACATCCGCCATCCAGATCCGCTTCATGGAAGAAAAAATAAAAGCGGGACTTCTGCCGCCGTTCCGAGTGATGGCGCCGGGGAAAGTCTTCAGAAATGAAGCCACTGATGCCACTCACGAAGCTCAATTCTTCCAGCTCGAAGGACTTCTCGTCGACCGACACGTTTCGCTGGCCGATCTCAAAGGCACTTTAGAAAAAGTCTTCAAAAGCCTTTTCGGCCACGACAGCGAAATCCGTTTCCGGCCGAGCTACTTTCCTTTTGTCGAGCCGGCTTTGGAAGTGGATGTCAAGTGGGGTGCTGGATGGCTCGAAGTTCTCGGCGCCGGTCTTGTCCACCCCAATGTCTTCCGCGCCGCCGGCATTGATCCGGCACAGTGGCAAGGCTTCGCTTTTGCTTTTGGTATCGATCGCCTCATTATGTTGAAATATGGCATTGATGACATCCGGCTTCTCTATAGTGGCGATTTACGTTTTGTCAATCAGTTTTGAAAAATAGAGAAAATATAAAAGATGGGGCAGATATGGAAACAGTGCGGAAAATACGCTACAATGGCTGAATGAAAGTTTCCCATACATGGCTTCAAACATATTTTGATAAGCCTATTCCTGCGCCGGAGACGCTGGCGAAGCTTTTTACTTTTCATTCTTTCGAGGTGGAAGGATTGGAAAATGATGTCCTCGATGTGAAGATATTGCCCGATCGTGCCCATTATTGTCTGTCTCATCGAGGCGTGGCAGAGGAAATTTCTGTTCTGACGAAACTGCCGCTGAGAAAGGATGCTATTAAAAATAAGAATTCAGCATCAGCAAATGTTCCTGTTTCGATCGATCGGCGCCCCATCGTCACTATTGAAGATTCCCATTTCTGTCGCCGATTCACCGGCCGATTCGTGGAGAATATAGATACTATTTCGCCATGCCAATCTACCATTGCCGCTCTTCTTATCGCCATCGGCCAACGCTCGATCAGTCCTATCGTTGATATCACCAATTTCGTCATGTTTGACATCGGCCAGCCGACTCACGCTTTCGACGCCGATAAAATAGTCGGGGATATCGTCATCCGCGCCGCAAAAGCCGGCGAGAAAATCACTTTGCTCGACGGTAAAGAATATACCTTGACCGTCGACGATCATGTCATCGCCGATTCAGCCGGAGCTCTTGATATCGCCGGCGTCAAAGGTGGCAAGCGGGCGGAGGTGACAATAGCGACTCGCAGTGTCCTTTTGACCTCGGCTAATTTCAATCCTTCCGCTGTCCGCCGCACTTCGACCCGGCTCAACCTCCGCAACGAAGCTTCGAAACGTTTCGAAAACGAAATCACTCCCGAGCTGGCCTTGGAGGGTATGCGACAGCTTTCCTCATTGCTGGAGCAGGTTTCCACCGATGCGGTTAGTTCAAGTACCATTCTGCGATTCGGCCCCATTGTTGACGAATATCCGATCAAAGCAGTGCAGACGATTATCACTATCAACCCTTCATATATAAGCGAGCGGCTTGGCGTTCTTGTTCCGGAAAAGACAATAGAAGATATTTTGAAGAGATTGGGTATAGATTTGAAAAAAAATAGTGGCCAGAAAGAAACGGCGATGCTGATAAAGTCAGGAGAGCTGTGGTCGCTCACCATCCCATTCTACCGCCTTGACCTTGCCATTCCCGAGGATATTGTTGAAGAAATTGGGCGTATATACGGATATGAACATGTCATTGGCAAGCTTCCTGATGTTTCTGTCTCTCGAAAGACTGTTCCGACTGTATTTTATTATACTGAAAAGATAAAAAATGTTCTGACTGGCGCCGGCTTTTCCGAAGTCTATCTCTATACTCTGGCGCCGAAAGGGGATATCGAGGTTGCTCACCCACTAGCTTCCGACAAAGCCGCTGTGCGGACGAATCTCGCCACCGGTCTCAGTACGTGTCTCGAAATGAATGTTAAAAACGCCGAAATTCTTGGCCTCGAAGCGGTGAAGATTTTTGAAATTGGCAAAGTCTTTACTAAAAGTGGTTCTTCCCATAAAGAAACCATCATTCTTGCTCTGGCCGCCGCTCAGGTGAAAAAAATAAAAGGCATGGCCGACGCCGGCAAACTATTCATTGATGAAGCTTTAAAAAAAGTCGCGTCAGTTTTAGGCTTCGAACTTTCGGTAAAGTCTCTGCTTTCCTCCGGTTCACGTGCTGTCTGTGAGATTGAGCTTGATAGAAAAATAGATGACGTAGCTGAATTTTCTCATGCCGATCTCAATTTTTTGTATGAATCGGCAATTTCCTACAAACCTTTTTCTCTCTATCCTTTCATCGTCCGCGATATTGCTATTTTCGTGCCCGAAGCTTCTGTTGGTGTGACGACTGTCACTGCTACTGCCAATGCCACGGTCGCCGCCTCGGACGTCTGGGCGGAAATAGAGAAAGGTATTATTGACGCTGACGCTCTCGCTATTCTCGTCCGGCATTCTCTTTTTGACACTTTCAAAAAAGATGACAAAGTTTCCTACGCCTTTCGGCTCATTTTCCAGTCCATGAATCGGACTCTGACTGATGCCGAAGTCAATGTTGTCATGAAGAAAATATACGCCAGGATGGCCGCTCGCGGCTGGCACGTGCGATAAAATATCGCCGATACTCATAATTCATACGGATACGGCCGGCGATTTGCATTTTAAGCCATTCGGGCGTACAATTCAGAAGCTAAAATGGCATGATATTCTCTATATAAGACGTAAACCACATATCATAGATTTATGAAAGTATATAAGCAATTAGCCCTAATAATAGTATGTATACTTGTGATCATTTTGTGTGTGTCCCATGTTCATGCTCTGGTATCCGGTAACGTCGATACTGCGGTGGCAGGCATAAAAAATTACAGCGCCATCGGAATCGTCAATGATATTTCTTCATCTACAGAAATCGTTTCTATTTCCAACGGGTCCGATTCAGATGGAAATACAGACGAAGGATTTGTTTTCAACTTGAGTAATGTTAAAGAAATAGAAAGCGGTGATTACACCCAACTTTCCATAGATGATATAGAATCAAATGACAAGATCATAGTTCAGGGTATAGAAGAAGCCGGCACAATAACTATCAGCAGGATAATCGATCTGTCATGGAATGGTTTCGAAGCGGCTACCTCAACCGCTTTTTCTGCCGATTCAACGGCTACTTCGACTGCACGTACAACTGATGTCGTGGCTTCATCAACGGATAATAGCGTTTCATCTACAGGCGATACAGCTTCATCGACGGGAACGTCTGTTGATGTAACAGCAACGTCGACTGCAAGTACGACTGATAGTACAGCTTCGTCAACGGACAGTAACGCTTCAACTACAGATGATACAGCTACATCGACGGACAGCATTGCTTCATCGTCCGATACTATTACTTTAACGACAGATTCTGTATCTACTTCTACCGATTCTTCCGATTCGACGGCATCATCTGCACCCACGACAGACGCAAGTACAACAGATATATGATTCACTTATTTTATAATAGAAATTTCAGAAAATACTCGATAGCAGTTATGGTTTTTTCTGTTATGTTTATTGGTAAACAAGCATATGCAAATGTTTTGTCTCCGGGGACAATTACTACCTGTGGGGAAATTGCCACCACGGGGACATATACATTAGGTAATAGTATATCTACAAGTACGGGAGCGTGTCTGACTGTTACATCAGGCGGAACCGCCAGTCAAACTATTATTGACGGTCAAGGGAAATATACGATAACGGGGAATATCGTTGGTGACACGACATCTGGTTATGGCAATCCCGGATTCAGTTTCACCGTCCAGAATGTTACTGTCGCTGGGACGATTACTTCCAATGGTCATTCGATAAATTATAGTATATTTAATGTCAATGCAGGTGTTGGAGGTTCTATTGTCATAAATAATTCAACCACCACATCCATTCAGTCAAATGGTGGTAATGCTGCAACATATCCTAGTGGTTATTATTCAGAATATGGAACTGGCGGCGCTGGCGGTTCCATTACCATATCTAATTCAACCACCACATCCATTCAGTCAAATGGCGGCGAGGGTGGTTATGGTCAAGCAACATACGGTGGTGCAGGTGGTCCCGTAACAATCTCAAATTCAACTTTTACCACGATTTCTACCAATGGTGGACAAGCTAATCTGCCATTTGGCTGGGCATACGGTGGCAATGGCGGTTCGGTGACAATCTCTGGGGGAAATGTAAATCTGTCAAATCTTGCTATTTCAGCGTTGGGAGCAATGGATGATCTCGCGAATGGCACTAATGGAACATTAACCATTAACTATACGACTCTCAATCACACGAACCTCACCCTTTCAGCCCTTTCAGACATTACTTTCAACGGACCGGGGAATTTACCGGGAAATTCGGGAGTTTATGCCGGCGGCGTATTATCAGGTGCTATACCGGGGGACACCATAAACAGCATATCTCAGTGCAATCTTTCTATTGCCGGCACATATATTTTAGGATCCAGTTTGACGGGAGATTGTAATATAACAGCGAACGGAGTCATTTTAAATGGCGCCGGATATACTTTGAATGGAAATATTTACGGCGATGGAACAAATTCCGTAGATAACGGCCATAATTTTACTTTAGAGAATGTA
>CAZQKU010000004.1:0-1281 GCA_964593965.1 uncultured Candidatus Saccharibacteria bacterium
CAAAGAAAACTTTTTATCAACGCCGAAAATTTCGTGGGGGGGGGCTTAATAGTCATCTTATATTTGAGGACATTATATCACCCCGGAATATTTTCTGCGCGTGGAGAGAATTTCAAAAAGATAAACGCAACCGCGACGATGTCAAAGAATTTGAGGCGGATGCAGAGGAACATATTTTCAAGCTGTGCGATGATTTGGCTGACGGCACCTATTCGCATGGATCATATAAGCCTTTTTGGCTACGGGATCCGAAGCTTCGTTTGATACATAAAGCATCCGTTCGTGACCGTTTGCTCCATCATGCCGTATTCCGTGTGCTCTATCCCATATTCGACAAAAGATGGATTCATGATTCGTTTTCTTCCAGAAAATACAAGGGCACCCATGCCGCCATAAAACGATTTCGTGATTTTGCATGGAAGGTATCACAGAATAATACTCGTTCGGTCTGGGTGTTGAAAGCCGACATTAGAAAATATTTTGATTCTATTGATCATGCTATCCTCGAACGATTTCTCGAGAATGTTTTGGTCGGGAATGTCAGGTTAGGTGATGTTCGGCTCATGGAACTTTTGCATAACATCATTTCTAGCTATTCGACTCTGCCCGGCAAAAGCATGCCGCTTGGAAATCTCACCAGCCAGCTGTTCGCAAATGTTTATTTGAATCTGCTTGACCAGTATGTCAAGCGCCGATTACAAGTGCCATACTACATTCGCTATGCTGATGATATTATTTTCGTGTCCGAGTCGAGAGAATTTTTGGCTGATCTTGTGCCGAATTTGCACTCATTTTTATGGGATAGGCTGAAATTGATCCTGCATCCTCAAAAGATATCAATCGGTCAATGGAACAAAGGCGTTGATATTCTTGGTTTCGTATCATATCCAAAAAAGACGATCATGCGTGCCTCAACAGAACGTCGGATGATGCGGAGGCTCGATGGACAAAATGATACGGTCAATTTCGATATACAGTTGAACGCTCTTTATTCTCGGATGAAATATGAGCGATAAATAATTCAATTATTTTCAAATTTTTAAAAATCATGCTATAGTGATTTTCTATGGCATTTTCCCTTAAAACATTTTTTAATGACCCGCATAGAAAGGCACTTAAGCTCTACTCGCCCGTCATCACGGCGGTTAACGCGCTTGAGCCCGCTATTTCGGCATTGTCCGATGAGGGACTGCGAGAAAAAACCACGGAATTTAAAAAGAAAATCGTTGAGGCCGGTGGAGATATTGAGAAAGAGAATGCCATCCTCGAAGAAATCCTGCC
>CAZQKU010000004.1:1381-16118 GCA_964593965.1 uncultured Candidatus Saccharibacteria bacterium
AACAACGAATTCGGCTTCGATTATCTTCGCGACAATCTCGAGTACGATGCCGCACGGACGCGTCAGCGCGATTTTAATTATGCCATCGTTGACGAGGTTGACTCCATTCTCATAGATGAAGCCCGTACGCCGCTCATCATCAGTGCGCCGACGGTCGAGTCGGAGAATCTCTATGCTGTTTTTGCCGATATTGCAAAAGGTCTCGTTCAGGATGAAGACTATACCGTCGAAGAAAAGCATAAGACCATCGCCATGTTGCCGTCAGGTATCGAAAAAGCCGAGAAGAAACTCGGCGTGGATAATATTTATACTGATAAAGGCATAAAGTACGTCCATCATCTTGAGACTGCGGTGCGGGCGAAAGCGCTATTTCATCTCGATAAGGAATACGTCGTCAAGAATCAAGAAACCGGCGGTGAAATCGTCATCGTGGATGAATTCACCGGCCGCCTCCAGCCTGGCCGCCGATGGTCGGAAGGTTTACATCAAGCTATCGAGGCCAAAGAGCATGTCACGGTGCAGAAAGAATCGCGCACATTTGCATCCATTACTTTCCAAAATTATTTCCGCCTCTATCGTAAACTCGCCGGTATGACCGGTACAGCCGCTACGTCCGCCGAGGAATTTTTCAAAGTGTACGGCATTGACACGCTCGTCGTGCCGCCGAATCGCGCCATCGCCCGTGCCGACCATAACGACCTCATTTTTCGTACGGAAAAAGGCAAGTTCACTGCTGTCGCCAGGAAAATAAAAGAGCTTCATGAAAAAGGCCAGCCAGTTCTCGTCGGTACAGTGTCTATCGAGAAAAATGAAGTGCTGTCGCGCTTCCTGACCAAAGAAGGCATTCCGCACCAAGTTTTGAATGCCAAAAACCACGAGAAAGAAGGCGAAATCATTGCTCAAGCCGGCATCCTCGCTGGTGTGACCATCGCTACCAACATGGCTGGTCGCGGTGTGGACATCAAGCTCGGCGGCAATCCTGCTCCGGCCGAGCACCACGATAATGTCGTGGTGCTCGGCGGCCTTTTTGTCCTCGGCACCGAACGCCATGAGGCGCGTCGCATTGACAATCAGCTTCGTGGACGTTCCGGCCGTCAGGGTGATCCGGGTGAGACGCAGTTTTTCGTCTCGCTCGAAGACTCGCTTATGCGTGTTTTCGCCGGTGACACCGTCAAGAACATGATGACCCGTCTCGGCGTGGCTGAAGATCAGCCGATCGAGAACCGCCTCATTACGAAATCGCTCGAAAACGCCCAAAAGAAAATCGAAGGTTTCAATTTTGACTCGCGTAAAAATATTCTCGAATACGATGATGTTTTGAACCATCAACGGAAGATTGTCTACGAAAGGCGGCGGAAAATTTTGACGGGCTCCGTGGATGATGTGGCGGCGAAGCTTGAGGAAATTGTCGCAACAGTGCCGGCCAGTGAGGGGGATAGAACAGGCGGTACAAATATCGGTGTGACAGATGAAGCAGGGAACAATCCAGAAAAAGAAACTCTCGAGAAAGCTGTCGCCGAAAAAGTCAGCCAGCTCGGCCGCGACCAGTTCTACGGCGTCGTTCGGCAGATTTTGCTCCAGACCATTGACACCTTTTGGGTCGAGCATCTCGAAATCATGGACTATACTCGCGGCAGTGTGAATCTTCGCGCCTACGGTCAGCGCGATCCGCTCGTCGAATACAAGCGCGAGGGCTTGCGCCTTTTCCGTGAAATGCAAGCGGCCGTCAATGGTCAGGTGGTCAAGCTCATTCCTCATATCGCCGCCACAGTCGCCGCCGCCGAAAGTCCCAAACTACGCGAGACTCGCGCCGAAGCTTTGGCTATTATGCGAGGGTCGGCGGGGCAGGGGGGTATGCTCGGAGGTGCGCGTGGTGGTACGCTCGGCGGAGGTATGGTTACTTCCGGCGGCTCATCGACAAATTTGGACAGTTCAAACGCTGGCGGGGGTGCCGCAGGTAATCGCCATCAACGAAGGGCGGCGAAGAGGCTCATTAAATAGCCGAGATAAGCCATCTCGGCTCGGCGAGAACACGGTATAATAAGACTATAATTAAATATGTATAAATATGGCATTCATTGACGAACTCACATTTCATATAAAAGCCGGCGACGGCGGAACCGGCGTGGAGCGCTGGCGGCATGAGAAAGGCAAGGACAAAGCCGGTGCGGCCGGAGGCAACGGCGGCAAGGGCGGCGACATCTATGTGCGGGCCATCCGCGACCTCGGTATTCTCGCCCGCTATCGAAATACAAAATCGTTCGAGTCCGAGTCGGGCGTTGCCGGTATGCGAAACAGCATGCACGGCAAGGACGGTAAGGATCTCATTATTGATTTGCCGATCGGTTCAGTAGTGACCGACTTGCGCACGGTGGAACGCGGCGGTCCGGGCGGGGTCAAGCCCGGTGAAGGCAGAAAATTTAGTCTCATAGCAGAAGGTGAGACCGTGCGCATTTTGAAAGGCGGCAACGGTGGTCTCGGCAATGAACATTTCAAAGCCTCGACCAACGTCCGGCCGATCGAAACGACGCCCGGCAAAGCCGGCGAAGAAGGCGATTTTAAAATAGAGCTTGAGCTCGTAGCTGATGGCGGCCTTATCGGTTTACCGAATGCCGGCAAATCATCACTTTTGAATGCCCTGACCAATGCCGAAGCCAAAGTCGGTGCGTATCAATTCACCACCCTCGAGCCGAACCTTGGGGCTCTTTCCGGCGGCTATGTCCTTGCCGACATCCCCGGTCTCATCGAAGGTGCTTCGCACGGCAAAGGCCTCGGCCACAAATTCCTCCGTCACGTCAAGCGGACGAAGATTCTTTTTCATCTGATTTCGCTGGAAGACGAGGCAAAACCCGTCAAACCTGCCAATCTTGTAAAATCCTATAAGACTGTCCGTTCCGAGCTCGAGCAATACGGCCAAGGTCTCGAGGATAAAAAAGAGACCATCATCCTAACGAAGACTGATGTAGTGGATAAGAAAGCTCTCGCCGCCGCAAAGAAAAGTCTAATCAAATTTAATAAGGAAATCCTGACAGTGAGCATTCTCGATGACCATTCAGTCAAGGAACTCGGCGATAAAATGGTCAAAAGATTTCGAAAAAATATTTAAAATAAAAATAAGATGACGGAAATCAGGAAAATATGGAGCAAAGGAGATGAAAGTAAAAATGGTCGGCTACCGGGGCGATGGAATTTTGTCATGGTGGATCTCATTGAAAAGATGGTCAGAACCATGCGTCCGCGAAAGTATTGGAATGATTTGAAGAAAAGTTTGCGAGCGAGGCCGGCGGCGGAGGGAAACTGGAAATTTCAACTGTCCGAAAAAATCGGACAGTTGAAATCGGAGGTAGAGTCTGCCAAGGATGGCACAGCGAGATTTGTAAATGTAGCTGATCTCGAAACAACCCTCGGCATTATCAAAGTGCCTTCAATCAAGTTTATGCCCTCTTCTCTCCGTGCCGCCGCTTCCGACAAAATCCGCGATAATGGCGGTTATTATCATAATTATGTTATCAACGAAGCTCAAAAACCGAGTCCATTAAAAATTAATAAATAAAATCATGAACAAAAACACGACAAAAAAATACATCCCCACCATAGGTCTCGAAATCCATGCTGAGCTTGCAACGGAAAGCAAGATGTTTTGCTCGTGCATCAATAATCCCGACGAGGAACGACCAAATGTCAACATCTGTCCGATCTGCATGGGCCATCCCGGAACACTGCCGGTGCTCAACAAGGAGGCCATCAAGCATGTCCTCAAAGTCGGCTTGGCGGTGGGTGGCAAGCTTGCCGATTTCACTGAATGGGACCGCAAAAACTATTTCTATCCCGATATTCCGAAAGGCTACCAGATCAGCCAGTACAAATATCCGCTTGTCGAGGGGGGAACGATTTCGGGCGTCGCCATTACCCGCGTCCACCTTGAGGAAGATACCGCGCAATCGACTCACGATGCTCATGTCACGACCGGCAAAAACGGTGGCGAAAAAAGCCTCGTCAACTTCAACCGTGCTGGAGTGCCGCTTATGGAGCTCGTAACCGAGCCGGTCATTCATTCTGCCGCTACCGCCGTCGCCTTCGCAAAGGAACTCCAGCTTCTCCTGCGCGCACTTGGTGCCGGTGAAGCCAACATGGAAAAAGGCGAAATGCGCGTCGAAGCGAATGTGTCGGTGGCAAGCGAGGAAGACACTGCGGCAGGGAAGTTCGGTGTGAAGACCGAAGTTAAAAACTTGAATTCTTTCCGTGCCGTCGATCGTGCCATCGCGTATGAAATAGATCGGCAGACACGTATTCTTGATACGTCGCTTGATACCTCGGCAAAAATCGGACAGTTGAAAGTTATCCAAGAAACCCGAGGCTGGGATGAAAATGCCGGCAAAACTTTTTCTCAGCGGGCGAAGGAGAGCTCACACGACTATCGCTATTTTCCTGATCCGGATATTCCAAAAATGAAATTAAGCGAACTGCCGGAGTTTGCCGCAGAGACGCTTCGCAGTGGATTACCCGAACTTCCATGGACACTCCGTGCGCGGCTCGTCACAGATTTTTCCATGACCGAAAAAGAAGCGGCCATGTTTGTCGATTCGCGCGAACTTTTCGATTATTTTAAAAAAGTCATGGCCGCGCTCGGATCACGAGACTCGAGAGCCACGGACAAGAAAATCTCGCGGCTTGTTATCAATTATCTTTCAAGCGATTATGTCGGACTCTTGAAAAAAGAATATAAGGAAGATCAATATGATCATCTCACTGACATACATCCTGAACATTTCGCCAAACTCATCTCCATGGTGGCTAACGCGACGATACATTCCCGCGGAGCAAAAGATATTCTCGCTTTACTTTTAAAAAATGACAGCACTGGCGACCATGATCCTGAAACGATCGCCGTTGCGCATGGCCTTATCCAGAAAACGGGTGAAAAAGAACAGAATGAGTTGAAAAAGATGATCACAGAAATCGTCGCCGCAAACCCATCTGTCGTCGCCGATTATAAAAATGGCAAAACGGTGGTAGTGCAATTTTTGATCGGTCTTGGAATGAAAGTTTCGCGCGGTTCCGCCAATCCGGAACTTTTGAAACAACTTTTTATTGAAACGATAAACAAAATATAGACTTTTTTGATTATTTATAAAGATACGGCTCAACAGAGTCGTATTTTTTCATAGTTTATCCACAGTTATTTTTTACTCTAAAAAGCTTTATCCTGTTAGAATTATGGGGTGAAAGATTCTGTTCTTCTGGATGGAAAAATATATATCTCGTCTCGGCGAGCCGCCGAGGTAAGCCATTATACGACCGATTATATCGGACAGCTTTGTCGAGCTGGAAAAATCGATTGTCGGATCGTGGGACGGACATGGTTTGTCATGGAGGAATCCGTTCTCGAACACCAGAAGCTTGCGGCCAATTCTCTAACCAATGGTTTCAATCAAGCTTATCAACAAGAAGTTCCTCTTTCTCCGTCTGTCTCCACGTTGAGCCCGAGTGTTTTTTCCCTCCACGATCAAGAAAATAAAAGCCAAGATGAGCCATCTCGGATAGGCGATACCACGGAACAAAGCCATTTTTTCAAGACGGCAGCGGCTGCTGTTTTCGCCCTTGTTTTAGTTGGTGCAGTCGTTAGCATGCAATTTGTCCAACCTATCGTCTCGTCGGTCACTTTATCGGTTGGTGATGCAATCAAGAACGTTTCTATTCCCACAAGCTATGCCTCGGTGTCCACTGCTTTCGCCGATATGTGGGATGGACTGATCGGCAATATTGGTTCCGGCATCGCGGGTGTTCTTAATCTAGGCACAGTCACAGGTGGAGAGACTTCTCCAATCCTCGCCGTGAATGGTAGCCCGACGAATGGTAGTCCGACAAATGGAATCACTCCAGTCGGTGCAGGAACAGCCGCATCGACGACGGTTGTCTTTGATCGGACGATTGCTAGCGCGCCGATTGTCACCAACAAAGTTACCAACAACACAAGCACGTTTTATGTTACCGATCCATCGGTCGCTATCACTCTCTCTTCTTTACAAAATCAAATCAATGCCGAGAAAAATTTCTTGAGCACGCAGGTTGATAGCTTGGCTGAAAATTTTGGCAGGTCATCATCAGTGGTGGTCTCATCCGGTTCGGGGGGATCAAGCGGTTCGAATTCCGGCAACGGTTCTGCTCTCGATAATCTTAATGCTTCAAATATTTCTTCCGGCGTTCTTGCCGTCTCGTACGGGGGCACCGGACTGACGTCCACTGCGTCATCGGCTTTCATGCTCTCCGACTCATCAAGCAATCCGTATTGGGGTACCACGACGCCGGCTTTCACTTTGGGCGGAGCGATTACCGGCAACAATGAAAATTTAACCGGCCTGAATCAGCTTTCCGTCACCCAGATCGCCGCTACTGGTGCTAATGTCTCGAGTCTCGTCGCTTCAACATCGCTTACGTTGCCGTATCTTGCCGGCTTCGGTTCGACCCAGTGTCTGCAAGTTGGTACGAACGGTGTTGTCTCCGCCACCGGTGCCGCTTGTGGTAATGGTGGGGGCGGTGCGGTCAATGTTGTTTCAAATTCCGATGGTACGCTGACCGTCAGTCCAACCACTGGCGTTGTTGTTGCTTCCCTCAATCTCGCCCACGCCAACACGTGGACGGGAGCGCAAACCTTCAACGCCACTACGACGCTTGCAACGACGACAGCAACGACACTCGCAGTCAACTCACTTTCGGTCGGTTCCTTGAACGGTCTTCTTTTTGGTACGAACGGTGCTGTCTCCGCTATCGCCACTTCTTCAGTGTGTCCATCATGTATCACCGGCAATCAAACGATCACTCTGTCGGGAGACATATCCGGCTCGGGTACAACATCAATCAACGCCATCCTTGCCACAGTGAACTCAAACACCGGTTCATTTGGTGGTTCGACAGCCATTCCAAACTTCACCGTCAACGCCAAAGGTCTGATCATCGCCGTCGGTACGTCGAGTGTTATCGCTCCGGCGGGAACGTTGACCGGCACGACGTTAGCCTCGAACATTCTTAGCTCATCTCTCACTGGTGTCGGCATTCTCACCTCCGGTTCCATCGCCTCCGGCTTCGGCAGTATCAACATCGGTGGGAATACTTTCACTGGTAGCGGTTCGGGACTGACCAATCTTTCTGCAAACGCACTCTCTGGTATTGTCGCTCCAGCAAACGGCGGTACCGGCTTCTCATCTGGTTCCACCTCCTCTTTCTTCCTGACCGATTCTTCCGGCAATCCATATACCGGTACGACAACACCGGCATTCACTCTCGGTGGCACTGTAACGGGTAGCAATCAAAAAATCACTGGACTCGGACTCATCTCTTCCACCGGTGGAACATTTACCAATGCAACCGCGACGAATGCTACGACGACCAATCTCGCCGTTACCGGCACCGGCACTACAACATTCAACGGCGGTATCATCGCTACCTGCTTTGCCACAACGACGGGTGGGCCATGTATTACGGGTGGTGGAAGCAGTGGTAGCGACAGTGGCGACGACATTTCTTTGAGCGGCGCCAACACGTGGACTGGTCAGCAGACCTTCAGTACGCTTGCGCCGATATTCAGTACCGAGACCGCCGGTTCGATCTTCTTTGCCGGCTCTGGTGGGCTTCTTTCGCAAAATAATAGCGATTTCTTCTGGGACAATACGAACAACGCCCTTGATATCGGAACGACCTCGAACATCACCTCGAACGTCAATGCCGGTGTGTTGAATGTTCTCGGCACGACGACAAATACGACGAATCTCGCTCTTTTCCGAGCTAATGTTAATAATTACGCCCAAGTTTCCGTAGTCAATGCGAATGCCGGTGCCACATCGTCAGCTGATTTTATCGTTGGCAACAATTTAAATGATACCAATCCGACGAGTTATTATGGCGACTTCGGCATCAACAGTTCCGGCAATACCGATGCGAACTATACCGGTCTCCAACCGAACGATACTTTTCTTTATTCATCCGATGGTGGCCTTGATCTCGGTACGGCTACATCATCCACTTCTTCTACTATCAGTTTTTTCACCGGCGGTCTTTTGTCGGCTGATCAGAGACTGACCATTACCAGTCAAGGTTTCATCGGCATTGGCAGTACTTCTCCATCAAACGCTCTCGAAGTCAACGGTAACGGCTACTTCTCGGGCAACTTCAGCATTGGAACGACCACAGGCACTACCACCATCGCAAGCAATCTCCAAGTCAACTACGGCTCGCTAGCCTACGATGTGCCGAGTGGTATAACGAACATCGATTCTCTACAGACGGGTGCTCTCAACTTCGATACCGATGCCGGTGCCATCTCATGGGCTGATTTGCCACTCGACTCGACGCCGATCCAAGGCACCATAGAAAGTTATTCTGCTCAGGTTGGCGATACACCGATACTGACTGTTTATGGCGAATCGAACGGTTCCGGTGGCGTGCAGAATACCCGCATCGGTATCGGTACGACCAGTCCAGTTTCGGTCCTTGCTGTTGTCGGCACGACTACTTTCGCCGGCAATGTTATACCGGGATCAAGCTATGGTTATACACTTGGCACTTCTGCTTCTCATTGGTTAGCAATCTACGCTAGTACCACATACTCCGGCGATACCATATTCGGTAACAATTTTGACCTGCTTGAGAATAAAAATCCCGACGGCACGTTTGCCACTGGTACTACTGCTGGGATGATATGGGAAAATGGTACCGGAACACCGATCTTCAGCCTTGATGCCAGTGGTAACTTGGCAGTCAACGGCGATGTCTGCGCTTTCGGCAGTTTCGGTTCCAGTACACAATGTCTCGGCTCTGCATGGAACAATCTCGATGCTCTGACCAGCCAAGTCAGTGCTCTTTCGAGTACCACAGTCACCCTCGGTAATGTCAACACATCAGCTTCGACTTCGCTTGCCGACATGGCCACACAAATCGCCAGTCTCAATACCCAAGTCGCGGCTCTAACTTCTTTCGTATCGAGTACCACCGCATGGATGTCGGCCACTTCGACATTTGCCGCTTCCGCCGCTTCTACCACCGCCACCGCTCTCGCTTCCTCGACGCCATTCGTCCAGATTATCGCCAATGCCGTCATTGCTATTCTTCAATCATCTGGCCAAGTCATCCAATCGGCGGCTACGTGGACGGTCAATGAGATACATGCGACTTTGGCTGTGTTCAGCGACGTAAGAACTTCATCCATAGAAACTCAAACCGCTTCGGTGACAAACGGCATTGAAATGACCTCGCCGAACGGTCAAGTTTGGTGCGTCAGAGCGGGTGATACCGGCATACTTCAACAGACGTCTGGTTCATGTACGACTGCTGTGTTAATGAGCGTAACCGCGACTTCAACTTCGTCGGAAACGTCAAGCACCACTATCGAAAATTCAAACAATAACCAAGAACCAATAACTTCAACAATTTCAAGCACGGCTACTTCGACCACTACCACTACTGTGACGCCGACAACAGCCACGACAACCTTGATTGTTTCCAGCACGACGGACTCTTTACCGGCCACCAGTCCTTCCGCTACAACCACGGACTCAACAACTGATGCGACAACGACACCTGCACTGGTACCGATACCAACACCAACATCAAGTGCGCCATCTGATTCTTCCGTTCTTACTTCCACCTCCACCTCCACCTCTGACTCTGCTTCTGCTTCGACCGATTCTTCTGACACAACTACTACGCCATGAAATAATATATTGACGAAATGAACATAAAAAATGATACAATTAAACCATTCATTAGAGCCATTAGTTTCATTTTTGATTTGGAAAATGATACAATTAAACATATAAAATGATACAATTAACAGAACGACAACAGGTTATTGCAGATTTTATTAAAGACACAAAAACTGCAAGCAATCACGAGATACATTTATTTCTCGCACAGAAAGGAGAGAGTGTATCACGCATTACTCTTGTTCGAGATTTGAATGCACTTCTCGCGCACGGCGCCATACGCTCCATAGGAAAAGGGAGAAATGTCAAGTATGAACACTCGTCCTTACATCCCTTGCTCGGCGATATTGACGCAAAAAGTTATCTTGATGATGTCACGGGAATGCGTTTAAAAGATTTCATTAGATTTAATCATAGCCTGTTTGCAAAGATTGGCGACCTCATTTCCGTCCGCGAAGTCGACGGATTGCGCGCCAAAAATGACGGATATATGAAGCGTATAAGCGATTTGCCTCCGGCGATCATGAAGAGGGAGATGGAGCGGGTTACCATTGAATTATCTTGGAAATCTTCTCGCATCGAAGGCAACACGTATTCTCTCGTTGATACGGAAACGCTCATCAAGGACAATATCCTTGCCAAAGGCCATAGCAAGGAAGAGGCGATCATGATTCTCAACCATAAAAAGGCATTGGATTATATCTTCTCCTATAAAGACCGATTCAAAGTCATATCTCTCCGAGAAGTTGAGAATGTTCATCGATTGCTCGTAGAAGGCTTGCCGATCAATCACGGCATTCGCGCTAGAGCTGTGGGAGTTGCTGGCACGCGATACACTCCGCTCGATAATATGCATCAGATTCGTGAAGCGATGGAGGAAGCCGTTTCTGCCATAAATAAAGCCATTGATCCATGGAACAAAGCACTCATAACGCTCCTTTTAATCGCTTATATTCAGCCGTTTGAAGACGGGAACAAGCGTACCTCGCGATTGATCGCGAACGCTTGCCTTGTCTCGCATAGTGCCTGTCCGATATCTTTTCGGAGTGTTGACGAATCAGAATACCGGAATGCACTGCTTATATTTTATGAGATCCAGAATGCCGTACCAATGAAACGCATATTTCTCGAGCAGGTTGATTTCGCCGTGGGCAATTATTTTCTATAAAATAAAAAAATGAAAAAACTTCATCACATTCAACAATCAAGTGAAAGGGCACGATATAGCAAGAAATATTTTTTCCCCCTCCTTTTCTTCCTCTTTTTTATCTTGCCGCTATTTCTCATTCCTACTCTGAGTCATGCCACCGTCGTCAATGACACCGCGTATTCTACCGCTTCCGGTCTGACCAATACTGACCTCTCGAATGCCAGCAGTACGAACGGTCTCGTTGGTTATTGGCCATTCGACGGCAGATATATGTTGTGGAGTTCAGCTACTACTAGCTTTGCCATTGATGCGAGCGGTAATGACAATAATGGTGCACTCGTTGGTATGAATCGTACCAATGCGATGGTGGCAGGCAAGTCGGGACAGGCTCTCTCATTCAACGGATCGACTCAGTATGTCAACGGCGACAATACGACACTTATTGGTACTGGAGCTACGAGTGTTTGTGCTTGGATCAAGCAGTCGTCCTTTGTTGGTACGATGAATGCCATCGTGGCCAATACGCAATTCTCTTTCTATACAAGATCAACCAATAAAACTCTTGCCTTGACTTCCAACAACGGCACGACCGTTGTCCTTTCAGCCACTCAAGCTATCGTCAACGGCGTTTGGCAGTTCGTTTGCGGTACGCGGAATGCGAGCGGTCAGGCCAGCATCTATATCAATGGTGCTCTTTCCCTCGCGGCCAATCGAACATCCGGTACCCCGACTGTTTCCACGAGTGTTACCTGCATCGGCGCTAAAGGTAATGGTATTAGCAATTTTTTCGCGGGATCCATAGACGATGTCCGCATCTACAACCGTGTCCTGTCGGCTGGGGAAATCACCCAGCTATACCACGCCACCGGCGGCGATACGGTCAATAAAAGTAATACCGGCCTCACCAACACCGATCTCACCAGCACTACAGCTGGCGGCAATCCGAGTGGTCTCGTCGGTTATTGGCCATTCGATGGAAAATACATGACATGGTCGGGAGCTACCGTAGGTACATCAACCGATGTCAGTGGTACCGGCTCTAATGGTACGCTTGTCAACATGAACAGAGCCACATCGGTAGTGGCAGGCAAGATCGGTCAAGCAGTATCGTTGAACGGCACGAATAGCTATATCAATGTCGGCGTTTCATCAACCAATGTCAAAACAGTCGCTTTCTGGTTCAAGCCGAATAGCACCACTCAAAGTATTCTTGCTTTGAACAGTTCTGCCAGTATCACCACATCAGGCGGTGTTCTCACCACTGCCGGTTTCACCAGTCCTACTCTATATGTAGATGGAACGATCACTTCGACTGTTGTCAACACCGGCTGGCATCTCATCGTCGTTACGACGACAACACCGGTGAATGCCAATGCGGTAACTATTGGTCTTGTCGGCAGTACCTACTTTAGCGGTGTCATAGACGATGTCCGCATCTACAACCGTGTCCTGTCGGCTGGGGAAATCACCCAGCTATACCACGCCACCGGCGGCGATACGGTCAATAAAAGTAATACCGGCCTCACCAACACCGATCTCACCAGCACTACAGCTGGCGGCAATCCGAGTGGTCTCGTCGGTTATTGGCCATTCGATGGAAAATACATGACATGGTCGGGAGCTACCGTAGGTACATCAACCGATGTCAGTGGTACCGGCTCTAATGGTACGCTTGTCAACATGAACAGAGCCACATCGGTAGTGGCAGGCAAGATCGGTCAAGCAGTATCGTTGAACGGCACGAATAGCTATATCAATGTCGGCGTTTCATCAACCAATGTCAAAACAGTCGCTTTCTGGTTCAAGCCGAATAGCACCACTCAAAGTATTCTTGCTTTGAACAGTTCTGCCAGTATCACCACATCAGGCGGTGTTCTCACCACTGCCGGTTTCACCAGTCCTACTCTATATGTAGATGGAACGATCACTTCGACTGTTGTCAACACCGGCTGGCATCTCATCGTCGTTACGACGACAACACCGGTGAATGCCAATGCGGTAACTATTGGTCTTGTCGGCAGTACCTACTTTAGCGGTGTCATAGACGATGTCCGCATCTACAACCGTGTCCTGTCGGCTGGGGAAGTGCTACAGTTGTATAATATAGGAAGTAGTCCTTCAGGCTCGAACTCGCTGAAGTGCGGTGCCTATTCTGTCACCGACCCTGCCACCACTACCCTATATTATGGCACCGTCCTCGCCGCCGATGGTAACTGTTGGCTTGATAGGAACCTCGGAGCCACAGAAGTAGCCAACTCATCTGCCGACTACAATGCCTACGGTTCTTTATTCCAATGGGGTCGAGGAGCTGATGGCCATCAGTTGGTGATATGGACAGCGTCCGATAGCGGAACTTTAGTTTATCCCGCGACAACTACTTTAAGCTCGACCGATAACCCAGGTTTCAATGACTTCATAATAGGTTCCAATGACTGGCGCAGTCCTGATAACAACAATCTCTGGCAAGGAGTAAACGGTGTCAATAATCCTTGTCCTGTAGGGTTTGCCGTGCCAACGCGAGTCCAATGGCAAGCTCTTCTTATCGCTGAGGGTATTACCAGTCCCGCTACTGGATATAATTCTTCATTAAAATTAACCACAACAGGCTATATCACCACCCCAAATGGTGTATTCAACCCGCCGGCCCCAAACCTTTACTACTGGTCACGTACTATTGCTATTAACGCTGCGTTGGTGTACGTAGTCGACAATGGGTCTCTACTTGCCCTTTATCGTGGCTCCGGCTTCCCAGTCCGCTGTATCCAAAATTGACATATACAGAAATGAAAAATAAAGTATGGTATTATTATTGATTATTATTTAATAACATTTTTATGAGAAAAAATATCACTCCTGCTACTCCTACTTATAATCGCGCCCGCGGTTTTACCCTTATTGAGCTTCTCGTTGTCATTGCTATCATTGGCATACTGTCGGCTATTGTCCTCACTGCTTTGGATAGCGCCCGGGCCAAGGCCATCATCGCCGCTGGCCAAACCTTCGAGGGTCAGATGTATCAGGCCTATGGAGCCAATGCCGTGGCCATTTGGAATTTCGACGAAGGCTCTGGTTCTGTGGCTCATGACAGTTCGGGTAATGGTAATGATCTTACTCTTGACCAGACTCTCGATCCAACAACCGGCGGGAATGAAGTCTTTTGGGCTTCTAGCACAGACGCTTTCCGTGGCAATTCGGCTCTTTCCATTGCTGATAGCGCTCAGGGTAGTGTATCCATTCCCGCCGGTGGGTCAGTTAACGGCTTTGATCCCACGAATGGAAGTATTTCTTTCTGGATAAAAGAAGCGTCATTGCCCAGCGGCAACGGTATTTTCTGCAATCAGCCAAAACCTCACCCTTATGAATTTTGCATAATGGATGCTGGTGGTAACGACGGTGATTTCATCGGAGTCTACTGGGATGGAGGCATAGCGCCAAACGAGATAAATACGAATCTTGACTCTTCTTCGTTTGTGAACACGTGGACCCAAGTAGCCGTGTCATGGAACATTTCTACGACTTCGTCGGAAGATCCGGAAAGCGCCATGGGAACCATTCAGATATATGTCAACGGCAAAGAAGAGGCCAGCTCGACCGCGTATTATTATAATCCTACTGATTTTCCACTGCCGGCTGATTTCTGTGTCGGAGGCGACTGTAGCTACCAGGCCGACATCAATGGTACTATCGACGAAATGCGTGTCTATTCGCAATCACTCCAGATGGGTGAGGTTGAGAAAATCTATGCGGATGAGTTACCAGCCCATCTTTTGGCTGATAGAAAATAAAACGAGGCACAACTTGCTTTTATTCCCAACCTATGCTAGACTATTTGGTAAGTAAGTTTCCTAGTCGCTTACGCATTATTTATTTAAAGACGGGATAGTACGAA
>CAZQKU010000005.1:0-16118 GCA_964593965.1 uncultured Candidatus Saccharibacteria bacterium
TGAACCACGACGATGCCAACCGCGCACTCATGGGTTCGAACATGCAGAAACAGGCCACGCCGTGTCTCATTCCCGAGGCGCCGCTCGTGGCGACGGGTATTGAGAAAAAAGCTGTTATTGATACTGGTCGTATTGTTATCGCACCTGAAGATGGCGAGATTACGTATGTTGATTCCAAAAAAGTCGTCCTTACGGGTCACAAGAAAGAGACAAAAGAAGTTAAAGAAAATATAAATAAAGAAAATAAAGATGGAAAAGATAAAGACGGCAAAAGTGTCGTTGGTAAAGTCAGCAGAGACACCAAAAAAGACCACATCCACGAATACAACCTCATCCATTTCTCCCGCACGAATGGTTTCACCGCATTCCATCAGCGGCCGAATGTCAGCCTCGGTCAGCAGGTGAAGAAAGGTGATGTCCTCGTGGACACTTCCACATCTGACGGCGGCGAAATCGCCATCGGTCAAAACATGCTCATCGCTTTCATGTCATGGTCGGGTAACAACTACGAGGATGCCATCATTCTTTCCGAGCGGGTGGTCAAGAACAGTAAATTTACTTCCATTCATATCGAGGAATTTACGGTCAATGTTCGCGACACCAAGCTTGGCCCCGAAGTGACGACGTGCGATATTCCGAACGTCGGCGAAGCCAAGCTCAAGAACCTCGCCGAAGACGGCATCGTTCGCGTCGGCGCGGAAGTTCGCCCCGGCGACATCCTTGTCGGCAAAATTTCGCCAAAAGGCGAGACCCAGCTTACTCCTGAAGAGCGTTTGCTCCGATCTATTTTCGGTGAAAAGGCTCGCGATGTGAAAGACACCTCGAAGAGAATGGAAGGCGGCAAGCGCGGTCGCGTCGTCTCGGTCAAAATATTCTCCCGTGAGAAAGGTGACAAGCTTGAGTCCGGCATCATTAAGAAAATTTATATAGAAGTGGCGGAAGTACGAAGCGTCTCCGTCGGTGACAAGCTCGCCGGCCGACACGGTAACAAAGGTGTCATCAGCCGTATCCTGCCCGAAGAAGATATGCCCTATATGGAAGACGGTACGCCGGTGGACATGATCTTGACGCCGCTTGGCGTGCCATCGCGTATGAACTTGGGACAGATTCTCGAGCTTCATCTCGGGCTCGCGGCGCATACCCTCGACTATCAGGCCATCGTGCCGCCATTCGTGGGGGCGACGGATATCGAAATAAAAGAGGAGCTCAAAAAAGCTGGCTTTGCCGAAGACGGCAAGATGCCGCTTCGCGATGGCCGCACCGGTGAGCTTTTCGAACAGCGCATTGCGGTCGGCTACATGTACATTCTCAAACTCCACCACATGGTCGAGGACAAGATCCACATGCGCTCCATCGGTCCCTACTCGCTCATCACCCAACAGCCTCTCGGCGGTAAGGCCCAGGGCGGAGGACAGAGATTCGGAGAAATGGAAGTCTGGGCACTCCTCGGACACGGCGCGGCGCACACCCTCCGCGAGATTCTCACCATCAAGTCCGACGATATTCAGGGACGTTCGGCCGCTTTCGACTCGATCGTCAAAGGCGAGCGTTTGAAACAGCCGAACTTGCCTGCATCCTTCAACGTGCTCTTGAAAAACCTTCGCGGCTTGGCGCTTGACGTCGAGCTGGTCAATCGCGACAGGAGTCGGGAAGACAGCGACAGCGATGAATAAAATCTTTATAAATTTAAAATAAAAATTATGAAAAATAATTCAAAATTTAATAAAGGTTTTATTGTTCCGCTTATCACGGCTATCGTAGCACTTCTTATTGTTGGAGGTGTATATATAGTTTTGAAAAATAATCAAAATAAACAAATTACAGCATCAGTTCCAATTAATGTTTCCGTAGCTGCGTCCACGACTATTCCTAATTCCACAACGACTCCGCAGACAAATAACACATCAGTAAAATCTTCTGGAGTTACATCAGCCAATGCTCCAAAAATAAATTCTCTATCACCCTCGACTATAACAATAGGGTTGACCGGAGATATAGTTATTAACGGTTCTAATTTTGATCCTCTTGGAGGATATGCGGGTATCGGTTGGCTGACTCATTCACATGTTTTTGTTATGGTTAAGAATAACAGTAATGGTCAGATGGGAATTCTTTGGGAAGGTGGTTCGCAAGGTGGCGCTACTTCAACTGCAAATCAGATAACCGCAGTCGTATATGGTTCGATTTGTATGGTTTCGCAAGTTGCCGCAGGAGAGTGTCCTTCTGACAAGATTATGACGATTACTCCAGGTCAGTATTCACTGTACGTAACTGTTGACGGAAGAGGTGCAAGTAATTTTGTTCTGCTTACCGTACTAGGTCATCAGGGATCTATCAATGTTATGTCGCCTAATGGAGGAGAAACTATAAAGATAGGTGAAACGTATCTTATCTCATGGAGTTCATCTGATCTTGTTTCTTCTTCTACCATTTCGGTATCTTTACAGGATGACTCGATTCATTGCCCTGTCGGATATCTTGGATGTTGGAATAATTTTGGTATAGCGAGCGGTTTGGAAAAAACCGGCAGTTATTCTTGGAATACGAATGAAAAAATGTTTGGTGATGGAGGACCAAACACAGTGCCAGTTACCCCTGGTTCAGAGTATAAAATTGAAGTTTGCATTGATAATTCCCAAAATGTTTGCGATTATAGCAATAATTATTTCACCATTACCAATTAATAGCATCAAATAATAAAAAATCACATGAATAACTCACAAGCAAGAAAAATGATGGATCCGCAGGACTTTGATGCTATTACGCTCAGCGTCGCATCGCCTGAACGCATTCTCGACTGGTCATTTGGCGAGGTCACGAAGCCCGAGACTATCAACTACCGCACCCAGCGCTCCGAGAAGAGCGGTCTTTTCGACGAGAAGATATTCGGTCCGGACCGCGACTATGAGTGCTATTGCGGCAAATACCGCGGCATTCGCTATAAGGGCATCGTCTGCGAAAAGTGCGGCGTGGAAATCACCCGCTCCATCGTGCGTCGCGAACGCATGGGCCATATCGAGCTCGCCGTGCCGGTGTCCCACATCTGGTTTCTCCGCTCGATGCCGTCGCGTGTCGGCCTCATCATGGGCATGACGACTGCGGATCTCGAAAAGGTTGTCTATTTTGCCGGATATCTGGTGACGAAAGTCCATGAAGAAGAAAAGCAAAAAATTCTAAAACAGCTCGATGGGGAGTATAAGACGAAAGTCAAGGGGGCAAATGATGAGAAAACTAAAGAAGCTCTCAAAGGCCTCATGGTCGCCGCCCGCGCAGAAATCGAAAGCCTCGAAGAAGGTTTTGTTATGGACGAAGTCGCTTATCATAAATACAGCATGAAATACGGCGGCCTTTTCGAAGCGGCTATTGGCGCCGAAGCTATTTATGAAGTTTTGAAAAAGACGGATTTGAAAAAGCTTGCCGAGAAGCTCGAAAAAGCTTTGGAAAAAGCCAGCACCATTGACAGCGAGAAGCTCGACAAGCGTTTGTCTCTCATAAAGTCCATGATCCAGTCGGGCGTCCGTCCTGAATGGATGTTCTTGACGCGCATTCCCGTCATTCCTCCAGCACTGCGACCGATGGTTGCCCTCGAAGGCGGCCGCTATGCCACGTCCGATGTCAACGATCTCTATCGCCGCGTCATCAACCGCAACAATCGCCTCTTGAAACTCCGCGAAATCAATGCTCCCGACGTCATCTTGCGTAATGAAAAGCGCATCCTCCAAGAAGCGGTAGACGCCCTTATTGACAACAACATCCGTCACGGTTCGGCTTCGGCCGGTTCCGCCGCCGCTCAGGCTCAAAAGCGCGCTTTGAAATCCCTCTCCGATAACTTGAAGAGCAAGCGTGGTCTCTTCCGCCAGAACCTCCTCGGTAAGCGCGTGGACTATTCCGGTCGTTCGGTCATCGTCGTCGGTCCCGAGCTTGCTCTCGATCAGTGCGGTTTGCCGAAACACATGGCTCTCGAGCTTTTCCGTCCGTTCGTTATTTCCGGTCTGCTCAAGCGTGAGCTTGCCTACAACATCCGTGGCGCTGGCCGTCTTATTGATGACGGTTCTCCAGAAGTTTGGAGCATTCTCGAAGAAGTTATTAAAGATAAATACGTTCTCTTGAACCGCGCACCGACCCTCCATCGCCTCGGCATCCAGGCTTTCAAACCTATCCTCATCGAAGGGAATGCCATCCAAGTCCACCCACTTGTGTGCACCGCATTTAATGCAGACTTCGACGGTGACCAGATGGCTGTGCACGTGCCGCTCGGCATCGAAGCCCAGGCCGAAGCCCGCGACATCATGGCGTCGGATAAAAATATTCTCAAACCAGGTAACGGCGATCCGACGGTCGTGGCCAAACTCCTCGACATCGTCCTTGGCTGTTTTTGGATTACAAAAGATGTCACTGGCGAAAAAGGCGAAGGTAAAATCTTTGAGAATCCAACTGCCGCTCTGACTGCATTCAACTACGGTGCTCTCGGTCTGCGAGCCAAGATAAAAGTCCTGCCGCCATCGGATGATGAAGCGAATGAATTTGTCGGTGGAGCGCACTCGCCGGAGAAATATGCCCAGTTCGACGGAAAACTTTTCGAGACGACGGTTGGCCGGATTATTTTCAACAACATCCTGCCCGAGAATTACGCTTTCATCAACAAAGAAATCAACCGCGATCGTCTCGGCGGCATCATCGAAGACATCATTACTCTTGAAGGCATTGATAAACTGCCGCCGATTCTCGACAATATCAAAAAGTTTGGCTTCAAATACACTACGATCGCCGGCATCACTTGGGGTATTGATGATATCGTTATTCCGAAAGGTAAAGCAGATATCGTGACTAAAGCTAAAGCTCAATCCGAGCTCGTTATGAGCCACTTTGAGGAAGGCCTTCTCACTGAAGAAGAGCGCATGCGCAAGAACATCGAGATTTGGCACGGAGCAAAAAACGAAGTGGAAAAGCTCATTCCTGCATCGCTTGATAAAATGGGTTCGGTCTATGACATCATCACTTCGAAATCTCGTGGCTCGTATTCCCAGATCACCACCATGGCCGGCATGAAAGGTCTCATCGCTTCGCCATCCGGTGATACTATCGAGTTTCCCATTCTTTCGTGTTCCAAAGAAGGTTTGACGCCGATCGAATATTTCATCACCACTCACGGTACGAGAAAAAGTCTGACCGATACGGCCTTGAACACAGCCAAAGCCGGTTATTTGACCCGTAAGCTTTTCGTCGTCGCCCAGGATGTCATGGTTACTGAAGATGATTGCGGTACAAAAGCATTTATCACTATTAAGACGCAGGCCACTGCCGGTTTCTCGGTGCCGATTTCCAAGACGATCCGCGGACGCACGTTGGCGGCTGATGTTGTCATCACCACCGGTGAAAAAAATGAAAAAGAAGGAAAAATCCTTTTCAAAAAAGGCCACCTTTTGAGTAAAGCCGAAGCTTTGACCATCGAAGAAGCGGGTATCACTGAAGTAGCAGTTCGCTCGCCTTTGGCCTGCGAAAGCGTCAAGGGAGTCTGCGCCGCCTGCTACGGCAGTGACCTCGGCAAGAACGCTCTCGTTGCTATCGGCGAAGCGGTCGGCACCGTGGCCGCTCAAGCCATCGGCGAACCCGGCACACAGCTGACCATGCGCACCTTCCACTCCGGCGGTGTAGCATCGGTTGGTGGGGACATCACTCAGGGTTTGCCTCGTGTCGAAGAAATCTTCGAAAAGCGCCGGCCGAAAAATCCGGCCGTGGTAGCCACGGTTGACGGTATTGTCACTGAAGTCCGCGATCTCGGCAAAGAAAAAGTCATAAAAGTTTTGTCCGAAACGTATGAAAAGCCGAAAGTAAAACGGGTCAGCAAAAAGGCAGCCGCTCTCGCATTAGCGAGTGCGGTAGGCGGTGATGGTTTGGCCAAGGGCCCTTCCCATGAAGTCGAATATGTTTTCCACTATAAGCGCATGGCTCTCGTCAAAGTCGGTGATCACATCAAGAAAGGCGACATTATTACCGACGGTTCCGCTGATATTGATGAAGTCTTCAAATACGGCGGCAAGGACAAAGCCAAAGAATACGTCATCACCGAAGTCGGCAAAATTTACGAACTTCAGGGTGAGACGGTCGCTCGCAAACATATTGAAATCATCGTCAAGCAGATGTTCTCGCGCTTCGACGTGGTTGATGGCGGCGGCACCGATTTGTCGAAAGGTGACGTTGTCAGCGAAAGTGATCTCATTGATGAGAATGCCCATGCCGTCAAAGCCGGCAAGGCTCCGGCCGTAGTGGAGCCGACAGCTATGGGTATCACCGAGGTCTCTTTGTCGAGGAAAAGCTTCTTGGCCGCGGCATCATTCCAGCACACCACCAAGATCCTCATCAATAGCGCCGTACGCGGCAGTCAGGACAACTTAGTCGGGCTTATGGAAAATGTCATCATCGGTCGTCTCATTCCCGCCGGTAGCGGCTGGAAGGGCAGTGCGAAATGGAATATGGTGGAGAAGGCCAAGGCGGAGAAATACGCTGACAGTGGAGATGGAGAATTCGGGCGATAGAGCGATAAACTCATTTTCTACTTTTCTCTTCGACTTCTGAATTTTTTCTAAATTATAAATAAAAAACAGCCCTGTGCGTTGTGCGCACAGGGCTGAAGCGTTTAGCGATGACTAGCATCGGCTTCGCCGGGAACGGCAGGGCCGTCTGTTCGAATATCGCGAAAGGCTACAAAGTAGCCGTTCGTAAGTCCGGCTCTCTTGCTGAGCAGAGTCAACCAGTCATTAATTTTCCCTGAAACGTCGTTGTCTTTGCTTGCCGGGCAGACGATGTCAAGGGCGATATGGTTTACATTGCTGTTATCCCGCATAAATGACGAGATGGCCGAAACGATGTTTGAATCTTTCGGCTCACGGAAGTAGTACCAGCCATCTTTGAGTTCGATGGGTTGCACTCCGTTGGCCAGACCGTATGTCAGGACTGTCTGGTAGTAGTCGTTAGACTTCCGTTCCCTTTCCTTTAATGCATGTTTCTCTGCTATGCTGTCAAGTGCAGGTAAAATCAATCCTACAAGCAAACTGATTATTGCAATAGTCACAAGCAGTTCAATAAGGGTTAACCCCATGTTCCCGTTTTTTGTCATTTTTCGCATGAACATAATTTTGCCTTTCTTTGTTAAATAACGTTTTTCCTAAATCTATACCTAAATTTATACTAGCATACTATGTGTCTAGTTGTCAATACCCTTGCGACGATTAAAATTTTGCTTTAGAAAAAATAAAATCGGTATGAACTTTTTGTGGTTTTTCCTCTTGCATTGCGTTTAGCCGAACGTATACAATTACCATCTCTCTTTTTATTAATGTTATTAATACAGTAGTCATTTTTTTTAGTTTCTTAATTCAAAAAATATATGCAAGAAAAAAATCTTAAACAAAAAATTTTTAGGCACAAAATTCTAAAAACTATTACAACCAACTTCACCAAGAACGGTTTCACCATAATCGAGCTTCTCATTGTTGTCGCTATCATCGGTATATTGTCGGCAATCGTCATGGCCGCTCTCGGATCCGCCAAAGCCAAGGCCGCTACCGCCGCGAGCGAAGTCTTTGAAGACAGCATGTATCAGATGTACGGCGCCGACGCCGTAGCAGTGTTGAATTTCGATGACGGGCCGGGTGTCTCCGGTGACAATCGTATCGCTCTCGACAGTTCCGGCAATCACAATGATCTGACGCTTGACCCGAGCGCTTTCTCGAGTTCGTGGCCTGATCCATGGGCTTCATCAAGCATGGCTTTTCGCGGTGCTTCGGCTCTATCTGTCAACGGTAGCATAACGCCCGCGCCTGCGCCCGCATCGGGCCAGCTTGTCGGTTTCGATCCGAAAAACGGCAGTATTTCTTTCTGGCTGAACTTCACTCCGACGATGGGCAGTGGCATCTTTTGCAATGGCAACGGCGATCCATACGACATGATTGATTATGCCCAATTCTGCATTTTCGATATCGGCACCACCGGGAATTTTATTGAGTTTGATTGGAACGGTGGCGGTTACGGTAAACATCTAGAGACTGACTTGGATCCCCAGCCGTTTGTCGGCGTGTGGACGCATGTCGCCATTTCATGGAATATTCCTGCAGGGGACAGCTCTGGTACGGCAGAGATATTTATCAATGGCAAAGAAGTGGCGAGTTCGAGCGATTATGTCGCACCGACAAAAATTTCCCCGCCGTATTCGTTCTGCGTCGGCGGCGATTGCCATGAGGACAATATCATCGGCTCGATTGACGAGATGCGCGTCTATTCTCATTCGCTCCAGAGTAGCGAGGTGGAGAAATTGTACGCTGCCGAACTGCCGGGGCATATTCTTGCTGACATGGTCAACTCTCATTAGGTTGATAGATTCAATGTGTTAGTGCAACACTTTATACCTCGCTGATTTTTTCGATTTTTCTCTCAAAAACAAAAAATGGTTGACAGAAAAAATTATTTTTGCTAAGACTCTTACATACTTTTTTCCGACGCCAGAAAGTTCTATCACGGCTCGCTGGCAGGCTCCAAAGAGGAGACCGATGGAAGGTCCGCCGTCTTCCCGGAAGAATACACGATTTCACCTCGACCAAGCAATCGGTTGAGGTGATTTTGCGTCCGGCGGTTTTTTGACTGTCTCGTCCGGAACGTTTTTCATAATGAGTCGTAGCTGTTCAAGAAACGTATAAGAAAGATTAAAATTTCAATGAAATCTGCTATACTACCCATACTAAGCTATAAGCTAACTTCCATGTCCACCCCCATCGAACAAATAAAAGAGCGTTTGTCAATAGAGGATGTTGTCGGATCGTATGTCAAGCTCGAGCGTGCCGGTAAGAGCCTCAAAGCCAAATGCCCATTTCATAATGAGAAGACGCCGAGCTTTTACGTGTCGCCGGAACGGGGCGGTTTCTACTGTTTCGGTTGCGGAGCGAAGGGTGACATCTTTTCTTTCGTCGAGCAGTTCGAAGGACTTGATTTTATGGGGGCATTGAAGATATTGGCCGAGCGGGCGGGGGTTGACATCTCGCGTGGCCATGGCAATTTTCCCGGCGCCGACTATGCCGCGGTTAAGAGCGAAAAAGAGCGTCTCTATGCCATCATGGAGTCAGCGACAATCTTTTTTGAAAAGGGTCTTGTGGGCGGTATCGGAGACAATACCTCGTATACCATGGCCGCCGCCGAAGCCCGTGAATATGTCAAGAAAAGAGGATTGACCGAAAAGACGCTGAAAGAATTTCGCATCGGCTTTGTACCAAGGGAGTGGCGGCTTTTACATGATCATCTCCAAGCAGAAGGCTGGAGTACTGCTGACATGGAGAAAGCGGGTTTGGTCAAACGACCGGAGTTGAGTAGTGAACCGGCTGGCAAACTGGGTGATGTGTTGAACGTCGGCTCTGGTCCGACCACGAAATCACCATACGATCGTTTCCGTGATCGTATTATGTTTCCGATATTTGATTCGAGCGGCAGAGTCATTGCTTTTTCGGGACGTATTCTTCATGAGCGGACTGATGTTTCCGAGGCGAAATATTTGAACAGTCCCGACACGCCGCTGTATAGCAAATCTGCAGTGCTCTATGGCATTGACAAAGCCAAGCAAGCCATTCGCGAGCGAGGCTATACTATTCTCGTCGAAGGCCAGATGGATCTTGTCCTGTCGCATCAGGCGGGTATACGCAATACGGTGGCTGTTTCCGGCACGGCATTGGCGGATACGTTCACGACGGGCACCACTGTTGCGGGTGCAAGTTCGAGCACAAGTGCCGGTGCAAGCTCCTCGTCTGGCGTCAACAATCTCGGCATCATCCGCCGTCTTTCGCCCAATCTCATCCTCGCTTTCGATTCCGACGCCGCCGGCAGGAAAGCCGCCATGCGCTCGGCGGAAATCGCCTTGTCTCTCGGTATGGACGTCAAGATTGCCGATCTGCCCGAAGGTCGCGATCCGGCCGATCTTGTCCTAGCCGATCCGGAGTTGTGGAAGAACGTCCTGCGCCACGCCAAGCCCGTCATTGAATTCCAGCTCGACCGGGTCCTCATCGAAGCGGCAGAAAAGAAGCTCGACTCACGCAAGATTCCGCCGCTTTTGCGCGAACGAGTCTATCCTTTCATTGCCATTCTGACCAATCAGACAGATCAAGCTCATTATGTCAAAATGGTGCGGGAACGGGCTCTTGGCAACGTCGAAAACGAGGCGATAATTTGGGAAGACATCGGGAAAATTAAGAAAGCCATTGCCGTCCAGTCCGTCATTGGACACGTACCATCGGGTCGTGGTACGATAGCTAGCAATGCCGAGCTGTCCCACCTTGACATTATCGTCAAGGAATTATTCGGACTCCTCGCATATCTTGGCCGCGAAAAAATTATTGACGTTGAAGGCTATACTGCCTCCGTCAAAAAAATCGCTGGCGACGTGCGCTATCACAATTTCATACAAATATTCGAACCGTCGAAAGACGAACTTACCTTGAAGGCTGAAATTTTTTTCGGTCCGGCGGAAAATTTGCGCGAAGATCCCGCCGCTGTGCGAAGAAAAATAGATGAAATCATTCTCAATTTCGAAGAGGAGATCGTTAGGAATGACCTTGCTCTGGCCATGGGACGATTGGCAAAAAATAAAGACGATCCGGCGTTGGGTATAGAGATACAAGAGCTGGTCAAGAAGAAAGCCGATATTGACAGTCGTCGCAATAACTCTCGGCGTTTATAAGCTTCATATATTTTCATAATAATTTAATTTCAAGAACGCAATGTCGTCTTCAAAAAAAAATAAAAAAATAAAATCAAAGAGCAAGTTGGCTGCAGGGAAGGCCAAGCATAGACCGAACCGTGCCAGAACCTCCGCCAAATCGCGCGGAAAATCCCGCAGTAGATCTGTTGCCAAAAGTCCGAAAGCCATTGCCGCCGCCAAGTCAGCCAAAGACCTCCAAGCTAAAGCCAACAAGCTCATGGTCAAAGGCCGCGAGCGCGGTTTCGTCACCTACGACGAGATCTTGAAGGAATTTCCCAATGTCGAGCAGGATATTGATTTTCTCGACGGACTCTATACGAAACTTTCCACTGCAGGCATTGACATTCTCGAAGGCGGCGGACTTCTCGAAGTCGAGCCGGAGCATGCCGCCCCGACGAATAAAAAGTACAGCTACGGTGCGTCGCGGAGCGATTCTTCATACGATTCCATTCAGATGTATTTGAAGGAAATCGGCCAGTATCCGCTCATTTCCGGCGGCACGGAGAAAGAGCTTGCCCGCCGCATTGCCGCAGGGGATAAGGAGGCGAAAAATTTGCTCGCCCGCGCCAACCTTCGTCTCGTTGTTTCTATTGCCAAGAAATATGTCGGTCGCTCGCCCGATTTGACTCTGCTCGATCTCATCCAGGAAGGCAACCTCGGTCTTTTCAAGGCTGTGGATAAGTTCGATTGGACAAAAGGCTATAAGTTTTCAACGTATGCCACCTGGTGGATACGCCAAGCCATTACTCGTGCTCTCGCCGACCAGTCGCGCACCATCCGCGTGCCCGTGCACATGGTCGAGACGATTGCCAAGTACAAGCAAGTCGTCCGCCGTCTGACCCAAGACCTCGGCCGTGACCCATTGCCGGAGGAAATCGCCACTGAAATGGGCATTGAAGTAGATAAAATTTACAATATTGAAAAGATTGACCAAGATGTCATCTCCCTCGAAAGTCCTGTCGGCGACGACTCTGACGACGGCAAGTCAACCTTGGGCGATTTTGTTTCTGATGATAAAATCCTCTCGCCGGATCAGGAATCGTCCCGCCGTATACTCACCGATCAGATAAAAGAAATCCTCGACGACCTCTCACCGAAAGAGCGCAAAATCCTCGAAATGCGCGCTGGCCTTCTCGACGGCGTTACCCATACCCTCGAAGAAGTTGGCCGTGAATTCGCCGTCACCCGCGAACGCATCCGCCAAATCGAAGCCAAGGCGCATGACAAGATTCGCCAACATGAAAAGATCAATAGGTTGAGGAATTACTAAATGTATGTTATTGTAGCGCACAGAGGTTTAACCTGTGGTTATGCTTTCTAAAGCTCTATAAAAACGAACTCGGGGAGCAAGGGAAAAACGGACAGTATATTCAGTACACATGTAGCACATCGATATGAAAAATATATCCTCAGGCATGGCCGCAATTATTGCTATTGCGGGTTTAGTTTTGACTGCGAAGGCAGACGACGTGAGCACGATCAGCGGCTTCGGCACGATACCCGGAGCGCCGGCGAACGCTTACGGCGGCAGTGGTATTCCGATCGATACGTCAGGATGGACCGTGGTGAGCGGTATTCCGGAGCCTCCCGTCATTGGTCCGGATCCTCTGGACACGCTGACGCTCGCTATGGCCACAACTCAACACGGGGCAGGCAATCCCGCACCGGGAAATAACGGCGCGGGAACGTACACGGTCAGTCCAGGTTTGGTGGGCGGCAGGTCAACGTGGAATTTCGATTTCTACGTTAGTTCGGCCGACAACAAACTTTCGAGCTATGGCATTACTCTGACAGAGCTCAATGTGGGCAACGGTGAGACGTTTTCGTTCAACCCGATGCTCATTCCCGACAATATGGGCGGCCCGGCCAGTGCAGGGAATTCCGAAAGTCTCGACTTCGCTGTATTTGGCGTCCCTATCGGCTTCGAGGCGGAGACAAACGATACCTACGACTTCACATTGTCCGCGGTGGATTTTGCGGGAGATCCGGTTGCTTCAACCAGTATCACAGTCGTTGATGGTACAGGGGCGACAGTTTCCGCTCCCGATACCGCCTCGACTGCAGGTCTCATGGCCGCGACCATTCCGCTCCTTGCTCTCGGTAAGCGCTATCGGCTGGTTCCGGTGCGGTTGTCGTAGTTCGCTGTCGCATTTCCTTCGGGAGATGCGGCATTTTTTTTATACGCGTGTATAATAACGTCATATGAAAGGAAAGTCCGAGTCCAATTTCGATACATTATATAAGCGTCTCAACGGCGCTCAGCGTGAGGCTGTGGACGCTATTGATGGTCCCGTCATGGTCATCGCCGGTCCCGGCACAGGCAAGACGACTATTCTCACTCTCCGTATCGCCAACATCCTCCGTCAGACTGACACACCGGCCAACGGTATTCTCGCTATCACCTATACCGACGCCGGAGTCAAAGCCATGCGGGCTAAGCTTACGGATATCATCGGTACGCGGGCGCATGATGTGCGTATCACCACATTCCATGGTTTCGCCTCAGCTGTCATCGCCGAATACCCTGATCATTTTTTGCATTTGAGCGATTTACAGCAGATGACGGATATCGAGCAGGAGACCTTGATTCGCGATATTCTTGCGGGCACCGCTGGTTCATCTGCGTCACACACCTCTGCTTCTCAGTCATCTCAACTGTCCGATTTTTCCTCGCTGCGCCCAGCCGGCAAGCCCGACGCCTATGTCGGCGGCATTTTGCGTTCTATTGACGACGCCAAGCGTGAAGCCCTTACGCCGGATATGGTGCGCGCCTACGCCCGCGATGAAATCAAGCGCATACAAAATGACGATGCTTTCATCTCCACCCGCGGCATAACAAAAGGTCAGCTCAAAGCCGAAGCCAAAGAAGCCATAGAGAAATGCGAGCGCACGGTCATCTTCGCCGACGTCTACGCCGAGTACGAGCGGCGCAAAAAAGAGGCAAAGAAAATGGATTTCAACGATCTCATCATCGAGCTTCTCGCCGCCCTGCGGCGCGACGAGCTTCTTCTGCGGCTCATTCAGGAACGCTATCTCTATATTCATGTTGACGAGCATCAAGATACCAATGACGCCCAGAATTCCATCATCGGTCTCATTGCCGAATTTTTCGATACGCCGAATGTCTTCATCGTCGGCGACGAAAAGCAGGCCATTTATCGTTTCCAAGGCGCCTCGGTGGAAAATTTTCTTCTTTTGCAGAAGCATTGGCCGGCCATGCAGGTCATCCGCCTCGATACGAATTATCGGTCGCATCAGAGTATTCTTGATGCCAGTTTTAGTATGATTGAAAAGAATTATATGGAAGATGAACATGCCGATTTACGTATACGGCTGAAATCGGCAAGTGGCGACAAAGCGCGACCGATTGATATTGTCACCGGTGAAAATGTTACGGCCATGGAGGCATATCTCGTAAAAAAGTTAAAGCAACTGTCCGAAAAGTCCGGAGGTACTTCTTCAGGTACAGCTCCTACCGCCGCCATCATTGTCCACCGTAATCGAGACCTTGACCGCGTTATTCGCCTGCTTGAGTCGAACAACATTGCCGTTTCATCCGAGCGAAGCGTTGACATTTTCAGCCATCCGGTCGGGCGACTTTTCTTTGATCTTATCGAATATTTGACTGATCCGTCGAAGACCGACGCTTTGGCGAAGACGGTTATTGCCTGCATGTGGGGGCTTTCGTTTGATGATTCGGCAAATCTGGTGCGGGCTTTATCGAGTGGAACCGGCATAGCCTCACCAGACAAACCGCATATCGAAACAGCACTCCCCGCCCTTTCCCGCATCAAAGCCGAGCTTCTCGCTGACGGGGCAGTCGGCTTTCTCATTCACACGGCGCAGTATTCCGGCTTCACGGATCTCATTGCCAAAGACCCTTCGTATGTCCATGTGTGGCGCGGCATCGTGGCGCTTGCTGAGTCATTGACCCGCGAAGGCGACCTGCGCAATCCGACCGAGCTCATGCAGAGCATGTTGGCGTATCGTACATCCGCCGAGACTCGCAAAGTGAAAGTGGCCGTTGGCGCTCCCGATGTGCCACTGCGTGCCATGACGGCGCACGGCAGTAAAGGCCTCGAGTTCGATTATGTTTTCATCCCTTATGCCACCGACGAAGCGTGGATCGGTCGGACACGCGGCGCTTCGTTTGTCCTGCCGAAAAAGCGCACATCGGATAGCGACGTCAGCGATATTCGCCGGCTTTTCTATGTGGCTTTGACCCGCGCACGGAAGTATGTCACGGTCTTGACCGCTCTCGAAGAATCCGATGGTAAACAGCTGACGCCTCTGCGATTTATTTCGGAGCTTGACAGCAAGCATGTCGCAGAAAAGTCACTGCCGAGAATGGGGGCGGAAACTATGTATGCGACAGAGACAAAAAACGCGGCAAAAGTGACAGCGACAAAAAGTACTATCGCTACGACAAGCACCTTCGCTTTTTCACCCATCCAAACCAAACTCATCGCTATCGCCAAGCATGTCCTTCTCGAAAAAGGCCTTTCGGTCACCGCTCTCAACCACTTCATGGACTGTCCGAGCAAGTTTATCTATCAAAGCATTTTGAAAATGCCGCAGGCGCCAGCTGTGCCGTCCGAGAAGGGTAATGCCATGCATGAAGCGTTGGCAAAAGTTTGGCGTTCGGAGAAGCGGGATGAAAAAACCATCGAAGCTATTCTCAGAGAAAGTCTCGAAGATTATTTCAAAATATCCTTCTTGCCGACCAATGAGAAAAAATCAGCAGAAAAAGAACTCGTCGAGGATGTCCCGGCTGTTGCCAAAGCTCTCGAGTCGCATTTCAAGACCCCGCCTAATACCGGCGTCTTTACCGAATCATGGGTGGAGACAGAATTTTCCGGTACACAACGCATCCCCATCCACGGCAAGCTTGACGCCGTCCTTGATACCGGTAATGAACTTTTTATTTTTGATTACAAAACCCGCAAGGCCATGTCCCCGGCCGCCATCAAGGGCGAGACGAAAAACGACGACGGCAACTATTTCCGTCAGCTCATTTTCTATAAAATCCTGGCCGAAAGCGAGCCGCGTTGGCGAGGCCGCCGTATCACCCCGTCGCTCGTCTTCGTTTCTCCCGACGATAAAGGCCGTTGTCCGACCGTCACTCTACCCATCGAAACCACCGACATCACTCGTGTTAAAAGCGAAATCCAATCGCTCATTGACAGCGTTTGGAGCGGCAAAATCGCGCTCGACTATTGCACTGATCCGGAATGTGAATGGTGCGGGATGAAAAGGGTGGGGAATTAGTTCAATGTTGATGGGAGATATTTCTATTGTATATAAAATCCAGAACTTATATTTGCGACATAACTTCCTCCTCTATTATAGGTAGCTGATACATTGAAATCATATTTTGTAT
>CAZQKU010000006.1:0-16035 GCA_964593965.1 uncultured Candidatus Saccharibacteria bacterium
AACCGCTCTGGACATCGTCGGCCAGCTCAAGGAGATGCCGACCGAGGACTTTGTTGTCTGCCTCGGCACCTAAGAGACGGAATATGCGCATGGCGGAAACTTGAGCACCGAAAAGAGTCGAAAGCTGACGCGAAAGAATGACGATGTCTTTGTTAGAAACATGGTCAAGCCACTTGATATTCATGTTCAAAACACCGCCACTCTTACCTGCTTCGTGAATAGATACGATCGTCAAGCCACGACGCTGGAGACCGGAAATAGCGCTGTCCACATTGACTGCATCAATGGCTCCCGCCACTTCCTGGCCTTTTTCGTCGACTGTTTTGTAATTGAATAGCATATTTTTTGTTTAAAGTGTGTTACGCGCCGATTATTGCATCATTACTACATCATTCTCTCCAAATTCTTCGGATTGAGCGAATTCAAATAGGCATTTTCAACACTGATATCACCGCGGCGAACAAGCTCGGCGAGCGAACGATTCATATCAATCATGCCTTCGCCTGAGGATGTCTCGATGACGGTGTCTACCTCATGGATACGTCGTTCGCGGATAAGATTGGCCACGGCATTGTTGTTGATGAGAAGCTCGTAGGCCGGTATCAGCCCGCCGGAAATGCGCGGAATAAGCCGCTGGGAGAATATGCCAGTGAGCGACCCTGCCAGCTGGACACGGATCTGATCCTGCTGGGCCGGAGGAAAAGCGTCAATGATCCTGTTGATGGTCTGGGCGGCATTGTTGGTGTGGAGAGTAGAAAAGATCAAGTGCCCCGTTTCCGCCGCCGTCACCGCAGTAGACATAGTTTCATTGTCACGCATTTCACCGACGAGGCAGACGTTGATATCTTCACGAAACATGCTTACCATGGCACTATTGAACGTCGGTGTATCGGTCAGCACTTCACGCTGGTCAATGATGGACAGTTTCGACTCATACATAAACTCAATCGGGTCTTCGATGGTGAGAATATGTTCTGCCCGGGTCTGATTGATGATCTCAATCATGGAAGCGAGCGTTGTAGTCTTGCCTTGGCCGATAGGACCGACAGCGAGGAAAAAACCCTGACGCTTACGGGTAAAAGTCTCGAGAATAGGTGGTAAATTGAGTTCGGTTAGACTGAAAATTTTCTTAGGAATGAGACGCAAAGCGATGGATAACATGCCCTGCTTGTAGAAAATATTGCCGCGGAAGCGGACGTCGGTGAAACTATAGGAAAAATCGGCCTGCTTGTCCCTCTCGAGACGGGCGCGGTTGTCGGGAGTGAGAAATTCAGCAACAAAACTCTTCATATATTCCGCCGTCAAGACCTGCTTTTTGGCAAGAGGAATGAGACTCCCCGCTACCCGAACAAACGGGTGTCTACCTTCGGAAAGGTGTAAATCCGAAGCGCCTTCTTTCAACACGGTTGAAAGAAGGTCTTCAAGCTCCTTGTCGTACTGGTTATTGGTTACAACGGTTGTGGGTGTAGGTGTAGGTGTGGTTGTGTCCATAGTATTTAAAATTTATGAATGAGACTGTGCTGTACGTTCAGCGTAGATCTTCGCGACCTCGATCACGACTTCTGAAGGAACTGCCATGGCTTTGACAATATAGCCGTCAACCTTAAGGCTCCGAGCTGTATCGATGTCACTTGGAGCGTTCTGGTTCGTCAGCATGATTATTGTAGCATTCGGAACGATATTTTCCTTGCGTATGATAGTGATGAGATCAAGACCTGTCAGTCCCGGCATAATGTTGTCAACGAGAAGAATGTCCGGTGAGAATCCTTCATGCAGTCTCTTCAAAGCTTCATCCCCGGAAGATGCATAATTGACCGCGTAACCACTTTTACTGAATTTGAGAGCATACGTATCAAGGAAAAACTTATCATCCTCAATGATAAATATATTCAGTTTCTTTTTTTCAGGATTCATATTTGATAATGAAGATAAACACGTTAAGTATACTAAAGTTTATTCACTTCCTCAAATGGAATAACCTTTTGGAAGGCCTTTATCAAAGCGTCTTCTTTCATAGTGATCATACCCTTCTGGCGGAGAATGCGGGATATCTCCAGTTCAGTTGGATTTTTCAAAATGGTGCCCTCGATGTCCTTGTCCATCTTGAAGACTTCCCAGACAGCCATGCGACCACGCACGCCTTTGGGACAATCCGGCGTCGGCGTAGCTTCATACACCACATTAGAAAAAGGAATTTCGCTTCTATATTGAGCCGGCAAATCGGAGAATTGCTTGTCAATCATTGCTTGAATACTGCCCTCAACGGGGATAGGTTTTCCGGAACCGGGACATAAGGTCACCACGAGACGCTGAGCGATAGCACAGATGAGGGTCGGAGCAATCAGGTACGGATCAACACCCATATCGATGAGACGGGGAATGACACCGGCGGCGTTGTTAGTGTGAAGGGTGGAAAAGACCAAGTGACCGGTCAATGCCGCCTGGACGGCAAGCTGAGCCGTCTCTTTGTCACGGATTTCGCCGACCATGATGATGTCGGGGTCTTGACGCAGGGTGGTACGGAGACCGGAGGCGAAGGTATAGCCGATCTCCGGATGGACTTGCGATTGAGTCACGCCGTCCATATTGTATTCGATCGGATCCTCAAGCGAGAGAACATTGTAACTCTCGCGATCGGTGGCATTAAGCATGGAATAGAGGGTCGTGGACTTTCCGGAACCGGTCGGACCGGTAATGAGGATGAGTCCGTAGGGTCGGTCAATAGCTTCCGTGATATATTGATAATTCTTTTTGGAAAAGCCGAGCTCTTCGAGCTTCTTGACCCCTTTTTCTTGGTCAAGAATACGCATTTCCACTTTTTCTCCGTAGAAAGCGGGAAACGTTGAGACACGAAAATCAATCTTTCTGCCGTCAATACGTGCCGAAAAACGCCCGTCTTGTGGCTTTCTCTTTTCATCAAGCTTCATATTCGACAGCACTTTGATACGGGCGACGACGGCATCATGGACTTGCGGCGGCAGAATGAGGCTCGTATTCAATAGGCCGTCCACACGGAAGCGGACGCGGACTTTCTCGCGCATACATTCTATGTGGACGTCGGAAGCATTGCCCTCGGTGGCGTAACGAACGATAGTAGCCACGATCTTGACCACCGGAGCATCTTCGATGATGAAAGCGTTGCTTTTTTCATCGGTTTTTTTCTGTTTGAGGTCAACACCTGAATCGGCATCCACCGATAGGACACTCTCAAGCTCGGTCAAAGCTTTCGACACTTCCCCCGATATGCCTTTGTACGCTTCGAGGACTTTTTTGAAATCATCCTGGGTAATAAGAAAAATCTTATAGGGAATATTATTTTTTGAAGCCACAAAGTTGAGAGCATCGCGGGCCTCGATATTATCCGGATCGACAATACCAACCTCGAGCGTACCATCCTTGAAACCAATAGGAGCGAATCTGTACTGGGCCGCCACATCTTCGCGGATATAATCGAGGACGTCGAATGGCACACTCGTATCGCCAAGATGCCTCGTGGGAATATTGAGCAGTTCTCCACGAGCCTCGAGAATATCCTCCGGTTCAACCCCTCGAGAGGTTAGAGCCTGATCCATAGAAACTGCTCCGGAATTGGTCATTCGCTTCAATTCCGGAACATCATCTTCTTTGATGATCTTCTTTTTGATAAGGATGTCGAGAATGGTCATGGGGAAACTATATTAATGAATCGTGGTAGAAGCGGATGAAGCTCCAGCTGGCAGAGTTGACCCAGGTAGCGGTAAGAACGGATTGCTTTTACCAACCGGCTCGGAAGGAATAGTAACGCTGAAATCAGTCAAGGATTCGTAGACCGGCGTCTGGAAAAATGATGTATCTATATTCAAGCTCTTGATTTCCGAAAGAAGAGACAGGACATCAGAACCGACTGAGCCACCGCCCCCCGATGTCGTAGTCAAGGTCAAGGAAGAATCAGAGCTGACCGGTGCATTGCTCGTGGTATAGAAATAGTAACCTACGGCGCAGACGACGAGGAGGATACCGATGATAGCGGGCATTTTTGATGATGATTGCATAGTATTTTATTGACTAAGCCAATAGGTCTGCAACTGCATGGAATAATTGTAGGTACCGGTCGGGTTGGCCGTGACGCTCATACTAGAAATATCAAGAATACGCATGCTCGACTCAACATCCTTCATAAAAGAAAGGAAATTGGCATACGATGAGCTGAAACCGAACGATATGGAAACCGGATTGACGGTATCGGAAGAAGGATTCGTTCCGGAATTGACGGCAGAGCTGGCTCTGCTATTGCTTCCACTGGCCCCACCACTACCATCCGCGCTCGTCGACAAACCTTGGAGAACAATACCATGTCGGGAAGCAATATTGTTCATATCAATCATCAGACGAACATTATCAATATTGTCGGGAAGGATCTTATCGAGATTGGCCTTTTCTTGAGTCGTCAGGGTGTTGTAGATAGCCAAAACCTTATCGCGTTCTGCAATAAGCTGTTGGGAATTTTGAATGGCCGTCAAGTAAGCGGCGTTGCTTACTTGAATAGTCTTCATGCCCTTGATTTCACCATCAGTATAGGTAAAGAAAAGACCGATAGCCAGAATGATGAGAATAAGTGAAGTGATGTTTTTCATATAGATGTAGAAATATATAAGAAATCATTGGTTGGCGGAATTGGAACTTTGTGAGCTTCCACCAAGGGCGGCGGCCAAAATCTTGCTATACGTGATATTGGAAGGATCGAGCTCCGCGCTAAAATAAAAACTGACATTACCGTTCCCATTGAGACCAAGTCCCGAGAGTACCGGATTTTTCACCGTGATATTCTCACCATACTGCGCCGATGAACCGAAGACATCCGACTGAAAAGCGATAGCACTATAGCTTGTACCGACACCGGACATCGTCAAGTTAATGTAATTGTTCGACGCTGTCGGTGCAGTGTACGACAGACTGCTGAAGCTCACATCCTCTGCAGTCAAACCGCCGATGATACCGAAGATGGCATCGGGAGCAAGATGATTGGCGAGGATACTTTTGGCAAAATTAATCTTCATACTGGCCCGATCGAGTGTGCCGATAAGAGCGGGATTAAATTCATTCTCGTTGGTTTGGAGGGTGGCTTGATATTGTTTGCCGGTATTGACGATAACACCCATCCAGATATAGGCAAAAACTGCTCCCAACAGCGAAATAATAAAGACGATAATAGCAAAGAGACTAAACAGTCCCATAGAACCGGACGAAGATTGAACCCTACTCGTCGTACTGGCGGTAATAGGTTTCTTGGGAATGAACGATGTTTGAAATTTAGTCTCCATAATAAATGAGCACAATGATGAAGTCGTATTCCCTACTATTATATATCCCTAGCGTAGTTCCGACAAGCGGCGTAAAGCAATGCCAATAGCTACGGCAAACTCCGGACCGGCCAACTTGAGCTGTTCGGTGAAAATGGCTGGTGTTTCAAGTTTATCAAAGGGATTGGCGTAGACAATTTCGGTCTGAAAGCTGATTTTAGCCAGATCGGTGAAGCCTTTGAGCAAGACTCCACCACCGGTCAAAATGATCTTGGCCACGTTTCTGTTGGACTTTTTTTGATAATTCGACAGAACGGTGTTGGCTTCATAGAAAATATAATCGAGATTGACGGTGATAATCTCATGGAGGTCTTTATGCTCCGAACCACTCGACAGACCGTAGACCCGTTTCATATTCTCGGCTTCTTCGACGGTAAGACCTAATGATTTTGAAATGGCCAAGGTAATATCCTGGGAACCCTTGTTGATGATATGCGATGCCCGCAAGACACCGCGCTCAATGATATAGAGCTTGGTGGCTTGAGCACCCATATCGAAAATCATCATAGTTTGAATACCCTGTTCAATGGACGCGCGAATAGCTCCAAAAACTTCTATTTCATAGAACGTCGGCGACAAACCGGATGAAGACATAATGTCTTGATACTTAGCGATATATTCATTGTGAATAGCCACGACGAGAACATCCTGACCGCTGATGTTTTTCTTCTCTCCATCTTGGACATTGTTCCCGACACTGCCATCATCTTCGCTTGGATAATTACCCTCGCGCGGGATCGGTGACCAATCAAGAAGGACTTCATTCATTGGCACGGGAATATATTTGCGTGCTTCGAGGGAAACCACTTCCGCCATCTGCTTCTCGGCAACCGGCGGAATAGTGATGAAAGAAATAAGACTTGAGGATAAGGGCAGAGCCGAGCCACAGAGAGTGCTCGTGGTCTTGGCTTCGCGGAGAATATCCTTGAGGGCTTCAGCCAGCTTGGCTGGAGGGAGATTGGTGGCACGACCGACTTCGGTACCGGCATACGGACCTAACGCGAGCTCGCCGTAAGTTTTCAGGACTGCTCGGCCATGCTTTTTCTTTATTTCCACTACTTTGATAGCCGAAGCACCAATATCTATACCCAGGACGCTTTGAGCTTTTTTGCTGAATATTGACCCGAGAGAATCAAGAAAAGACATACTGATATTATATCATCAAAAACCTCTGTACACATGTCTTGTGGAGACTTGTGAGCGCGACGGCGCGAGCACGAGGAATTTTTCAGCAGAAAAATATCCGTGCTCCACAAGACATGTGTACAGAGGTTTTTGATGAAAAATTTAACAAATCTTTATGAAGATTTTATCGGGGATGAGTATGATGTACGTAATGGACTATAGACGAAAAAAATATGTCGATCATATAGGAAAACTTTTACACAGTATTTCGGCTATGCTTTTTCCTGCACGGAATAGTCTTGATTTTAGGCAAATAAAGCCGGAAGAACTTCTCAAAAATCTGCCAAGATCAAGAAACCTCTCTGGTGCCACTGCAGTGACTGATAGGCAAAAAATATCCGCCGTTCTGTCGTATAAGAATACGACAACCAGATCGCTCGTCTGGAGTATAAAATACACACGAGATAAATATGCACTCACCTGCGTCGGGTATATACTCTATCGTGCTCTCATGGAAATAATCAGCACAAATGAAAGCGAAACGAGAAATGGCCAGCCGTTCATCATTATCCCCATGCCCATATCTCACGCTCGACGTCGTGAACGTGGTTATAATCAATGCGAACTCCTCGCCAAAGCCATACTCCACTGCGACACCGAAGGAATTTTTGACATGAGGACTGACATTCTTTTCAAAATAAAAAACGTCAAGAAACAAACATTCAAGAACCGTCAGGAAAGACTAACGAGTATACACGGAGTCTTTCGTGTAGACATGCCGACCGATATACGAGACAGCAGACTATTTCTCCTCGATGATGTCATCACTACCGGTAGCACTATGCAATCGGCCATGACCTGTCTTTATCAAGCCGGATTCAAGAATGTATACGGTATCAGTTTGGCTCATTGATAAACGTTAGTATTTATTTTGTCACTATATAGCTTTTCATTCGTCTTTCCTTATGAAGGTATTATCACGCGTATTAATCTATAATCTATTTATGCTTATAACTATTGCAATAATTCTGTTGATTCTGTGGGCTTTAGGTATTGTTACTTCATACACAATAGGCGGTTTCATCTATATTTTGCTTGTTGTGGCGATCATCTTAGTCTTAATTAGGATTATTCAGGGGAAAAACCCACTTTAACAGCGGACATCTATCCCTCTCTATCTCTGCTGACTATCTCTACTGATACGTCGGCGGTTGTTCGATGATGCCTGCTGTATGGTTGCTATACCTTGCCAGAGCATACATAAGCGATGAAAGACGGTTTATAAAGGCCAGAGTCGCCGGAGCAAGAATAATCTCCCCCGCTGTGACAGCGGCTATGAGACGACGCTCGGCTGTGCGGGCGAGAGTTCGAGAAATATCGAACAACGCCGCAAGCTCACTACCGCCGGAGATAAAGAAAGTCTTGATCGGCGGCATATCAGCCTCCATGGCATCAATGATGCTCTCCATCTTCGTCACTTCTCCCTTACTGATTTTCTTATCGGCTCCAGCCACTTCCGCCTGGACTGAAAAGAGGCAATTCTGTATCCAATGGATGGTGTCACACGGCGATTGGACGCTGATTTTCCCTGTAATGTTCCCCCTGACCGTCCATGTCACAGTGGCCGACTTGACTTTGACCAAACCGAGGAAAGAATTGAGCTCGTCTAAAGCGCCGAGGGATTCATTCTGACATGAACTTTTCGACGTCCGCTCTCCAGAACCGGATTTGAAATCTTTTGTGGTGCCGGAGTCACCTTTTCGGGTATATAACATAGGCTAAGTATACATAAAAATACACGGTTTACTCCGATTGACAGAGGTGTATAAAAGTTGATTTGTCCCATTAGATATTTAGAATCCGTGAGAACCCATGGAATATAAAAAAATAAAGAATCAACCATAGGCACGTGTCTGATCAGCGAGCCGAGTGTGATGTCCCGGCTTCATCTTCCCGACTGACTGTTGGATAATACCCAGACAGGTCTTGGAACACGTTTGTAACCTACATTTATTTCTTTCTTTTTATAGTAATGAGAATACAACAAATGATTATAAAAATGATAGAAATCCCAAACATGATCCACGAGTATGAAAGTGCATGCTGATTTTCAATAATTTTCCAAACATTTATTATGCTCATGAGACCAATCCCTATCCAAAAACTAAGCGCCCATTCCAAATGTTTTTTGTAAGGAACTTTAACAGTACCCTCGTGTGATTGATGTATTTGTTGGTTTTCCATACATAAAGCATACCACAGGTTTAGAACCTGCAGGTACCCCTTGGTTGGGGTAGGATTTGCTTTATTAATTACTTTAGATATGGTAGGTTTATTTTGTTAGTTCTGTAGTTTAGCCATACCAGACGCCTGTTTGCGTTTGGTAGGGGTCTCAGGTGAAAATCTGAGACCCCTAATTATTTATAATGAATCGTTGCAGAGGATGTTAGAACTATTTTTGAGAGGAGGAATGATGCAACAATCTATATTCCTACTCTCCTTTCTGACTCTTTACCTCTAACATATTTGACAACTCATTAACCATATTTCTCGGCCAAAAATAGTTTGATTTGTAATAAATCCTAGAAAAATTCCTTGGAGCGAGAAAAACTAAAACTCCTACAAAGCAACAACCTATCAAAAACACAATGACTGGCGCCCACGGATAAGCTTGGCCAGAATTTTGATACATAAAAAATGTTGCGACAATAAACAAAAAAACCCAGAAATAAGTAAACAAATAGTTATACCTAAAATACCCTGTTATAGTTGTACCTGAATCAGTTTTTTCAAGAGTGCCACAAAAAATCAAAGTGCGCGTCACATCAAAATAATCGAGGAGATTAATTGAGGAGGTTTTAAACATTTTAAATGTTGGAAATCTAAGTTTGGTTTTTATATCTTGTGACTTTAGATTATCACTTCCTTCTTGCATTTTCTTTTCACATTGTTCAATGTTGAGACTTGTCTGAAGAGTGATTATTTTACTCATATCAAAAGTATATCAAGAAAGTTCGATTCTTGGTAGGGCTAACTTTTAAAACCGCTCAATAAAAGCCTGAAAAAACGTGGGTCAGTATCCAAACTTTATTATAACTATCCTCGAAGATCGTGGTTATATGGCGTCGTTGTATGGCAAATTTCTGAACATTAAAGCAGAGCTATCACTCGCACACACAGGGTAGGAAATGCTTTATTGATTATCTTCTAGGTGATAATCTCGATGTAATTATTCCACTTTAATTATCTCCTCAATAATCTCATTCTTATCCTTGCGACCATTTTTATCTAATGTTGTTATAATAATTGGACTGTTAAATATACTTAAGTCTAATTTCCTAATTCTCTCCATCTGACAATCAAAATCATATATATTACCGGTACCACGGTTTAAAAAGGCCTCCCTAGCCATATGTTCTTTAGCCTGAAACCATACAAACTTAAACCTTCTCTTTTGCAACATATTTATTATAGTCAAAGAGCGTTGATTGTCACACACAAAACCCCAAGTAATAACTGTGTTTCTCCCATCTTCCTCAACATGTTCAAGAAATCTATCAATATTTAAGTCCCAAAATAACTTGCCAATACGACTAACACTAGGATTTGCTTCTTCACCCTCCACATCAAAATGCCTAAAATTGTATTTTTTCTCTAAATACTGCCCTATTGTTGTTTTACCAGTTGCCGGGACTCCGGCGATTAGAATTCTTTTCATAATACTATATGCTTTCCAATTTCTGTGGATAACATGACTTGTATACTTTCTATTTATTTTCTATAATATCATTATGATTACGAAAAAGCAAACACAGGTTCTCGACTTTATAAAAACCTACATGGCAAAGCATAGTTATGCCCCTTCTCTTGAGGAGATCAAGCAGAAATTCAAACTTGCTTCTGTTTCGACATCTCACTACTACATAAGCAAACTTCAAGATGCTGGCTTTTTGAACAAAGAACACAATCAACCTCGTGCTGTTTCAGCAGTCGGAGCAAAACAAATGATAGAAGTTCCAATTCTTGGAGCAATCGCCGCTGGTCAACCTATTGAGGCAATAGAAATTTCGAACGAAACTATCACAATCGCAAAAGATGAAATTGGAAAACAGGGTAAACATTATGCTTTGCGTGTTCAAGGTAGCAGTATGATTGATGAAGGTATTTTTGATGGCGATATTGTTGTTATACGTAAACAAGATGTAGCAGAAAATGGTCAAACTGTTGTAGCCGTGATAGATGATAACCAAGCTACACTAAAAAAACTATATCGTGAAAGTGGACGGTTTAGACTGCAACCAGCAAACCCGACACTATTTCCAATTTATCGTGATGAGGTAGAAGTGAGGGGTGTTGTTGTTAAGATTGTCCGTAATCTTGAATCTCAACTGGATCAAGGACAATCAAGGGATGAGAAATATATACGTAAAATAGATTATTCATGGGATTACAGAGGTGAAAAGACAAAATCACATACACACGGAATACATACTTATCCGGCAATGTTTATTCCACAAGTCGCGCGAAGATTGCTAGAAACATATAGTAAAGAGGGTGACATCATTTGCGATATTTTTTGTGGTTCCGGTTCAGCTCTAGTCGAAAGTAGATTGATAGGAAGAAATGCCTATGGGATTGATCTTAATCCTTTGGCTATTTTTCTTGCCAAAGCGAAGACAACCCCAATCAATCCTCAAAAATTAATGAATGAGTACACAGCGTTGCTTGATAGGGTAGAAAAGATTAAAGATAACAAAATACAAATACCTGATTTTAAGAATATTGATTTTTGGTTCAAGGAAAAGATAATAATTAAACTTGCAAAACTAAAAAAGGCTATACGGGAGATAGAAAATGAAGCAATTCAGAATTTTTTAATGGTTGCTTTTAGTGAGACAGTTCGCTATTCCTCAAATACAAAGACTGGGGAGTTTAAGTTAGTTCGAGTGAAAGGAGATAAACTGGAAAAACATGACCCGGATGTTATGGGTATATTTCGCAAAAATACAGAGAAAAATATCACTGGAATGACTGATTTTCATAAAGATGCAAGAAAGGATTCATGGACGAAAATAATCTTTGGCGATTCTTCAAAAGATAATGGGATCAAGGCAAATTCTATCGATTGCATTATTACTTCACCTCCATATGGCGATAGCCGCACCACAGTTGCTTATGGACAGTTTTCTCGATTGTCGGCTCAATGGATTGATATGTTTGAAAATCCAAACGATGCTTCTGGTGTAGATAATGAACTTCTTGGAGGTAGAGCTACTAAACATTTAATTCATACGCTTTCATCAGATTATCTCAAAGAATCATTGGGGAAAATCGCAAAGCAAGACGAGGCGAGGGCAAAAGATGTATTGAGCTTTAATATCGGATTAAATGAATGCTTGAAGCAAGCTCATAGGATACTTAAACCTAAAAAATATTTCTGTCTTGTCATTGGGAATAGATTAGTTAAACAAGTTAGAATTCCAACTGACTTTATTATTGCCGAATTAGCAGAAAAAATAGGCTTTACTTGTGAAGATATCATTGTACGAAATATTCCAGGAAAAAGGATGCCAATCAAAAACTCTCCGACAAATATCGTAGGTGCATTAGAGGAGACGATGAATAAAGAAAGTATTGTAGTTTTGAGAAAAAACTAGAGGATTTTCTTGTGTATCTTAAACAAAAGTGGCAAAGATTTTTCCGCAAGACGAAATGCAGAACCGTGGTCGTGTGATTGTCCCACTTTTACTCCACTATGATATACACCGAGACGAATATCATATTTTGAGTAAGTAATAAATTTAGTCGGGTCAATTTCTTTAAGAATATATGCGTCTTTGTAATGAAAATATTCATGTCTACGTAATTTTTTAGTTTCAGCGTGAACCAATATCAACCCGTTTCCTATTTTTTCTATCGCTTTTTGTTTCAGAAAGACCAAACTATAATATCCTAAAAGTTTTCCCTTTTTGAGAATAAGTAATTTACCCTGCTTTTCATTAATCATAGCTTGAAAACCCATAGCATTTCTTTTTCCACCACTAATGGTTTGGTGAAGAATCTTAATATTAGGAAATTCTGAATCGGGATATCCGAAACGTCTGCGAATTTCAGCATTAGAGATACCTTCAGGGCTTTTGGTGAATAATGTCAACATTGAAGGAGTGTTGATTCTTTGAGATTTTAATTCCATAACACCAAAATCTGGTAACGCGATATTATTTTCCTTAATACCAAGGTGATGTTCGAGAGTCCGTCCAACCCCGGGATTATGTTTTTGTGTAGATTTAATCCACCCCTTTTCCGAAAGTTCTTTCAAATCTTTTTTAATTTGAGTGAGTGTTCGTTTCTGCATATCATTTTATAATGGAGTAACACTACAACAATTTTGTGTATATCGCAATTAATCCAGTCATAAATATTGAACCGCCAATGAAAGAGCCGACAGTTTCTAGATTTTCCTACCCATATACGTTAAAAATCTAAAAAATAAGAATTTTGATATAATAAACATGATGTTGAAAATCATAAATAATTATCGAACCCCATAGGGTATGTTAACTGCGAAAATCCTGACAAGTCATGTGCGAAAGTTGCCGGAAGAATAATAGTACCAAACCCAAAAACAGCACCACTCGTAACAGAAGCCTTCCAAATGTATTCCACCGGCCAGTATAGCGTTTACGAGCTCAACGAGATTATGTATGGGAAAGGTTTGACAACGAACCGCGGAAAAAAGATTGCTCCAAGCGTATTAAGTGATCTTCTCAAAAACAGGCTGTATCTTGGAGAAATACACTGGCTTGACGTACATGTTACAAACGGCAAACATGAACCTTTGATTGACGAGGGTACATTCAATAAAGTCCAGTCGAGATTAAAAGAAAAAGGCGGAAATCGCTGTCGAAGAAGAAAATATTTCTGGCTCTTAAATGGCTATGTATTTTGCCCTATCCACAATCGCAGATACACCGCTGAATTCCATTTAAACAAATAAAAATCATATTACCATTGTCCAAACAGAAACGGCTGTAGTAGCAGATATGTTGAACAGTCAGATCTTGAAAAACAAGTTGCCGATAAATTCAAAAATTTGCAATTCACGCCTGAATTTGTAGATTCGGTAATTGGAAAAATAAAGTCAAAATTTGATGAACAACGAAATGAATACTACGCAAAACATAAAAGTTTTCTCAATCGAAAAAATTCCTGCGAAAGAAAGCTCTCAACTGTCGAAGATCGCCTCATTGATGAAACCCTATCAAAAGAGGACTATACCCGCATCAAAGACGAAATAAAGGCCACAATAGCAGGAATTGATAAGCAGATTAACGGCCTAGACAAGGTTAAGGAAGTAAATATCGATATCGTAAGTGAAATCATCAGCCTCACGAAAGATATTTACAACGTATACATGCGTTCTCCTGAACCGCTACAAAAGAAATTCATCGGCATGTTTTTTGACCGTTTTGAGGTCAAAGATGGGGTTATAATAAAATATTGTTACTCCCCTCTTTTTGAAGGATTGATGCACTTTAAAGTGCTAAATTACAAAACCTCTGAATTCAAAAAACCCATTGAAAACAACGTGGATTCTAACTTTATAATAACACCTAACTTGGGTGACTAGAGAGAATCGAACTCTCGATACCGCTGCCACAGAGCGGAGTTTTACCACTAAACTATAGCCACCATTTCTTCTGAAACAGCAGGCATGTGCTCGAGATATTTTTGCGATCAATAAGGGTAATATCTGTGCATATCCCTGTCTCTCAGTGTGCTCGGGAGAGGAGTCGAACCTCCACGCCTTTCGGCTTACGCACCTCAAGCGTAAACGTCTACCAATTTCGCCACCCGAGCATTTATTCGCGCATGTATTTCTGATTTCACCCGTTCGTATACAGCCGCTTCCCTACTATAGCTAACATTTGCTCTATTTTCAACCTTTTTCGACTGAGAGATATACGTGTAGGCGAGTAATACATCTTATCTAATAAAATAATTGATTCCTTCTTTGCATATCTAAGTTGATAACAGGAATTGCTTTCAACTTTTGATATATGGCCTTTTACTCTGATATATTCAAAAATACTCTTTTGCAACCAATCAATGTGATCTTTGCTTGCGGAAACAAATGTCGTGTAGAACATAAAACTTGATTTCCATCTTTTATCCCAATATGAATATGTACAACCATCCCCGTCGAAAGTCCCTCGCAGAAAATCGAAGAAATACTCGTTGGGAATTTTGAGAGCTCCCATCGTTTTCGATTTTGCTGGAGTAATACCAATTCCAATAAGAAATTCATAAAATGCTCTGTCAGTGATTTGAATGACAAAATAATCTTTTTTGGAATTTGATCCGCTTGATTTACGTCCTATATGAGATTGAGTACCGAGAGCTCGCTGAAAATTTTTAATTTGTTCGATATCTTTCGAGGTAAAATTAATTATCGGCTCATTTCTATATAGACAACCGATAGAGCGTATGTAGTTTGAGAGAGGTTGAGCATCTCTCAATTATAACAGATAGAACGGAATTTTTATTTTTTTCCTTCGGAAACGGTTGAGGTCTCTGTCGCAGTAGCGGATGCGGAAGCCGCGGCATTGTGTTTCGTATCGGTGTTTTGCCCGACCTCGATGGCAAGCATTTTGCGCATGTTGTGACGGATCTCTTTGGCCGCTTTATCACGGATATAGTAGAGCTTGGCCCGGCGGACTTTCGAGCGGCGGATCATGTCAATCTTGTCAATCATCGGAGAATAGAGCGGGTAGACGCGCTCGACGCCGACGCCGTCAACGACTTTGCGAACGGTGAAGGTGGCGCCAGCTTCGGAGCCGTGCTTGCGCGCCAAAACGAGTCCTTCGAATGCCTGAAGGCGGGTCTTGTCTTTCTCGCGGATTTTCTGCCAGACACGAACGGTATCCCCTGCCCGAAGGTCAAGGGTTTTGCGGTCGGCGGTGTCTATTGCAGTGATGAGTTTGGTGGGCATGGTGATTTTTTTTACTAAAATTTCGTTTCGATAACGTGCGAGCAAATGTAGCATATTGGCCGGATTTTGGCAAATTTTTAATCTTTTTTTTATTTTGTCCGCCCTCATCATTTACCCAAAAATCGAATAATTTCTAAATGAGAATAGAGCTCATCTCTTCGACGAAAGTAGGCCATATTTTAGCTAAAAAATGCTTCCTATTCTCATTTAGAAAAAGTACCCCAAAAGATGAGATATCGAGGTATTGCTTCCAGAGGAGCAGCGCATCCCTCATCTATCAAATTTTTTCGACGACGACGGCCGTTCCATACGCCAGCACTTCCGTCACCCCATTCATCACTTCGGTAGCATCGTAGCGCACCGAAATGACCGCATTGCCGCCCATATCTGCGGCATGTTTGAGCATGATGTCGAAAGCATCTTCGCGGGTCTTCTCGCAGAGGTTGGTGAGGATGGTGATATTGCCGCCAAAAAGCGTCTGAATACCGGCGCCGATATTACCGACGATTGAGCGCGAACGGACGATGATGCCGCGGGCGAGGCCGAGGTTCTTGGTGATTTTATATCCGGTCAGTTCGA
>CAZQKU010000007.1:0-15330 GCA_964593965.1 uncultured Candidatus Saccharibacteria bacterium
TGATACCGAGTCCTTGCTGATCTTTATATCCTCCGCCGACGATATAGAAATAATAATCCGACGACATTTCGATAGCCCGCTCCATATTTTCTGGTCCTTGAGCTTGCCAATCGTGGAAGAGAGTGAACTTTGTCGAATCATACGGGTTGGGAATGGAAAGATACGCCTGACCATCAATGACTTTATTCGGATCAATGGTGCCTTCATTCAAAGCGGCCAAAGCCATGTAGGGCTTGACGATAGAACCCGGCGTGTAGAGACCATCTGTCACCCGGTCGAGGAATGGTTTTTCCGGATCATTCATATATGATTGGATAAGAGCCGTATCTGTTTTGTCCGACATGACCGTCGGATCATATTCCGGGAAACTCACATCAGCAATGACTTCCCCGCTATGGACATCCATAATGATGCCTGCACCACCAGTGAAACCTGTGCGATTGGCCACATCGGCAATAGAATCATACAAAGCTTTGTCAACTCGTGAATCTATAGAAAGAGTGACATTCTGACCCGAGGTTGCCGGCTGTACTACGTTCTGCGATTGGACATTGCCACGAGCATCCACTTCGACAATTTTCGAGCCGTTCTCGCCTTCGAGGTCAGCGTTGAAAAATTGCTCTGCACCGGCAAGTCCCTCGAAATCCTGCTCGTAATAAAAGCCGTTCGAGTCCTTCGATGGATATTGGACGAAGCCCACCGTATGGGCGATGCCCGGAATGTTGGCATAGTCGCGGACGGGTATAAGCTCGCCGCTTTGATCAATGTTGGGATCGGAAGAAGATGCGGTAGGCGGCGCATTCCACGCCAAAGGAACGCCGTTTCGATCATATATAACGCCGCGGGAAGCGAATATGGGAGTGGTACGCAAGCTATTGTCTTCACTCAAATTAAGATAGCTTTGACCATGGACAATTTGTAAAACAGACAGACGTGAAATAAAGGTTAGAGAAATGATGACAAAAAATATACCTACGGCCAAGAGGCTCCACGGCGAAATCGGCTTGTCGAGTCTGCCTTCGAATTGATCAGTATCAAATGCCGGCAGATTTTCCGCATCAAGAAATATCTCATCGGGATCAATTTCCTTGTTCTGTATCTTGTTGTTTTTTGTATTCTTGTATTTTGTAAACATTTTTTATATTTCCTCAATAGTATGCATCTCCTTTTACGAATAGAACGTCAAACGTTTTTTTAAGAAAATACCGAGGAAAAGGAGGGCGATGGAAATCAACGTAGCTAAATAACTCATATTGAAAAGATTGAACAATCGCGGTGAAAGGCTTGGTGGCAGTCCATAGAGAGCGTCACAACATATACCCCACAGGATTATCTCATAATATGTCTCATAGAGGAAAAGAAAAACGATCGCCGCGATAAGAATCAGCCACCAATTGCCCCACGCGATGAGGGCAATCATAAACACTGCAGCAAGTATGCGAAGAAAAGTATGCATTTTATTTTTCAGCTATTTATTTTCGTCTATATACCAACTGTCTGACCATTCCCCACCAAAACCCAGCGCAGTTGATATATATTAACCGGCTCTTGGAAAAGAACGTTCATGTAGGGCTCTGCGGGATCATTGACGATGGCGCCGACGGTGCCAAACGTTAATGTCTCGATGTTGGGAATCGTGATGGTATCGCCGATATTGACGTGTGCCCCTTGAGCCAATTCTGCCTCGAACATTCCTCCGCCTTGGGCTATTGCCGTAGCCGGAATATGATCGGGGCCAATCTCGACCGAATATTTCATACCCGGCGAAGAAAAGAGACCGACCTTTGAACTATTGGCAGAGGTTTCCGAAACGGTACCGATCGGGGTCAGGACTTCAGTCATACTTGTCGAAGAAGCTGGTGAAGAAGTCGCTAAAGTGCTCGATGCAATAGATGCAATAACTGGATTCGTCGCCAGAGCGAAAACTCTGTCGTCCACTTTCACATTTTCATCAGAGCCGAGATCTATGACAAGGCTATCATACGCGGACAGTGGCGGAGCTTTGAGGACAGCGGCGAGAACGAAGGTACCGATGGCCGACGTGCCGGACTTACCAGACGGCTCGGCTGGCGCCCGCCCAAGCAGAGCTTTTAATTCGGCATTTTCTTGCTGTAAAAGAGTTATGGAAGCGATGGAACTTTGGGATCCTGCAAGAGCCGAAAGATCATCGCGAGCGGCGGAGGCGGAAAAGTCGGCACCACTGACAATTATCTCTATCCGCCACAACGGTGAAAAAAGATCGGCAAAAAAAGAATCGAGAGCGGTAGGCACAACAAGCCGGACAAAGATCAGCACAACGATAACGACGACCGTGACTTGGAGGGGCTTTGTGTAGCGATTACTTCTATTATTTCTGAGCTGGTAATTCATCTTCGTTTTGGATGAGAACTTCGGCGTATTTGTCCAAATCCTCGAGGATAATACCTGTGCCGCGGGCAATGGCGGTCAAGGGATCATCGGCGATATAGACGGGAATTTTCAAAGCGTCGGAAATGAGAAAATCGAGGCCTTTGATCAATGCTCCCCCACCGACCAAATGAACGCCGCGATGCATGACATCAGAGAGAATTTCCGGCGGCGTAGTCTCGAGGACTTCTTTGGCCGCATCGACGAGAATGCTGACCGATTGCGCCATGGCTTCGCGAATGTCGGAATCAGTAATGACCACTTCCCGCGGCAAGCCGGTGATGAGGTCGCGACCGCGAATGGTAGTCTCCAGTGGCTCGCCTTCGGCCACTTGACCGATGGCGATTTTCACCTGTTCGGCGGTTTTTTCGCCGATCAAAATCTTAAATTCATTTCGAATATAGGAAATGATGTCGTTATTCAAGCGATCACCGGCAATTTTTAAATTTTTCGAACGGACAATGCCGCCGAGCGATATGACGGCAATGTCGGTCGTACCACCGCCAATGTCAATGACCATCGAGCCAACCGGCTCGTGTATCGGCAGACGGATGCCGATCGCCCCGGCCATCGGCTCTTCGACGATAAAGACTTCTCGGGCACCGGCATTCCGCGTGGCATCGCGCACAGCGCGGATCTCAACGTTCGTCACGCCCGACGGCACACCGACGACGACGCGCGGGCCGAGCATTTTCTTCGAATACGTCTCGGCCTTTTTTACCAAATAAGCAATCATCTGCTCCGTCACTTCGAAATCCGAGATGACACCATCCACGATCGGCCGCACGGCGACGATATGTCCCGGCGTCCGACCGACCATATTCTTCGCTTCGGTACCGATGGCCACCACCCTGCCGGTTTTCTGGTTCACCGCCACAACCGATGGATCATTGACCACGATGCCATGCCCGCGCAAATAGACCAAGGTATTGGCGGTACCAAGGTCAATGCCGATATCGTTCGACAAATAATTATAGATTTTTTCTTTGTAGGTTTTGGGCATAATATGTCGGGTGCCGCGGCGACTAGCATTTACGCTTTATACCGTCATACTACAGCGAAAACGGCTAAAAAAATACTTGACAGGAGTTTAAAATAGTCTTTGATTTATTGTAGGCCGGCGCACATGTGCTTTGTATGCCCTTTTTCTAAATGAGAATAAAGAGCCCATCGCTAACGAAAGTTAGCCCTATTTTTGTGAAAAATATACTTTCATTCTCATTTAGAAAAAGTGCTCATAATGATGACAGTCCTGAATCAAGATTAGAATTAAAACATCTTTACTTCTCTAACATTTTGAAAAGATCTACTTCCGAGACTTTCTTTACTTCCCCGCTCTTACCACCCTGCCGATATTTTATTTCGAAAACACCTTCAGCGATATTCTTCTCGCTCACAATCACACGCACGGGAATACCCATGAGATCGCTATCGGCGAATTTTTCGCCGGCTCGCACGTCGCGGTCGTCATAAAGAACTTCAACATTTTTCGTTAGCTTTTCATACAAGGCCTCGGCGGCTACTTTAACTTTTCCCTCTTTATCGAGAAGCCCAATAAGATGCACCTGAAAGGGTGCGATACATTCTGGCCAAACAATACCGTCCTTATCAGAAAATTTTTCGACAATAACTCCCATAAGCCGCGTAATGCCAATGCCATAAGAACCGAGCCAGACTGGTATTTTCTTACCTTCAGAATCAGTATAGAAAAGACCGAGTTGTTCGCATTTCTTGGTGCCAATATTGAAAATATTGCCGACTTCGGCTGTCGTAACTTTATCGAAATCTTCCTTCTTAAATTTTCTATGGTCGTTACCGATCACGTCGTTGCCGATTTTCTCCAATGTTTCTTCATTAAAAACTTCTTCATTGACTGCAATATTATTTTCGCGATTGATATAAATAGAATCCTCACCGCCATCAGTGATAGTTTGGAATTCATGGCTAAATTGGGTAAAAGCCCCGCCGGAAGCGAAAGTGATAAATGTGTCAGCACCGATACCAACTCGCTTGAAAACATTCATGTAAGCTTTGATTGCCCGATCATAGAAATCTTGATGGCTTTTTTCGTCGAGAGAATACGAATACATATCCTTCATAATAAACTCCCGCCCGCGCATGATGCCGCTTTTTGCCCGAAGCTCGTTGCGCAATTTCGTTTGGAATTGATAGACATAGATCGGCAAATCGCGGAAACTTGACACGTAGTCCCGCATCATGTCAGTGATCGGCTCTTCATGAGACCAGCCAAAACCGATGTCCGTGTCATTTTTCAGTTTTGACTTGAACCAAACATCTACATTTTTGTCATTCCAGCGATCGGTCTTTTCCCATAATTCTTTCCTCTGAAGTGCCGTCATAATGAGCTCTTCCCCACCTATGGCATCCATTTCCTCGCGAATAATGGCCTCAATGTTTTCGATAACCCGCAACCCAAGCGGCAGAAAAGAATACACCCCCGCCATTTCCTTGTGGATGAAACCGGCGCGGATAAGAAGCTGGGCATTCTTCGACACTTCATCGGCGGGCGCTTCCTTGCGGGTTTTGGTAAAAAGATGCGATTGTTTCATGGTATTGTTCGGTTTTTTATTTTTATAATAACTTTAGATGAGCTTTATAATATCATGATATGTCACCACAAGCATGAGCAAGATAAGCAAAGCAAAGCCGACGGTATTGACGGCATTGGTTATTTTCGCTTTGATTGGCCGGCGGATGATAGCCTCGATGGCCACGAAAAGGATGCGTCCGCCGTCGAGTGCGGGGAATGGCAGAAGATTGAGAACGCCGAGATTGATGGAAATGACGGCGGTGAGGAGAATGAGATTTGTCCAGCCGTTCTCCACCGCCTGACCGACAAGGCTGGCAATGCCGACGGGGCCTGAAACCTCTGAAAGAACGGCACTGTTGTGTTGGAAAGCGGCGGCGATGAGACTGCCGACGCCGAAGACTGTCGCCTCGATGGCATTCCAGGTATAGCGCGCGCCTTCTTTGGCCGCAAGAAGAGGCGGTAGTGAAAGAGTGGCCGCATTGTCCATGGCAATGCCGATAGCATAACTTCCGGCTGGAATGTCAGCGATGCCTTTGACCGGAGTCAGAATAACGGTTTTTATTTCAGCAGGATTCTTACTGATATCACTCGTTGACATACCCGTTGGAATGTAGCCGACCGTTACCGGTGTACCCGCACTTTGGTCAACCACGGATTTGATATCGGCAATGGACAGCGAAGCACCGGAATTTGCATTTGAAGAAATAGAAACGATAGCGTCTCCCGCCTGAAGTCCGGCCAAGGCTCCCGGCGATCCCGGCGAGACGTCAACGATGAGCACTCGTTCATCGCGGAACCGCGATGAATATTGAGCGTAATCTTCCGCTGAAACAGGCAAACCGGCCATAAAAGCGCCCGAAAGAATAATCCATGCGAAAATAAAATTGAAAAGAATGCCGGCGAAAAGGACGGCGGCTTGGATATGACGGGGCTTGTTGACAAAACTGCGGGAACCAGAGGATGTGGCCGGAACAGCGGAAGCTGATTCATCTCCATTGTCTTTTTCTTCGCCGCTATCCTCGATATCGTCACCGTTCTCGCCAAAAATCTTGACATACCCACCGAACGGGATGGCATTTATAGAATACGTTGTATCACCATGCTTGGCACTTGTTACTTTCTTACTCCAGAGGCTTGGACCAAAACCGATAGCGAACGCATCCACTCTGATACCTGCCCATCGGGCGAAAAGAAAATGACCCAACTCATGGACAAAGATGAGCACAGCGATGACAACAACAAATATAATGATGGTTACAATCATGCAATAATAATCATGCAATAAAAATAAAGTGCCGCGCTACGGTGGCTACCGCAACCGCCTAGCTCGCAATTTCCTTTTCCTTCCGAGCGGCCATTTCATCGAGCTTTTTATTCGTCTCGTCAACAATCTTCTGAGCCTCATTCTTTAAACGAAAAATGTCATCTTTACCAAGGCCGCCGGTTTTCTCGCGGACAGCAAGATCTTTCATAACCACATCGCGCTCGGAACGAACAGTCTTCTTAGCTTCTTCAAGCTTTTCTTTAGCCATCTTGACAATAGCAGTGCGACGCTCCGCGGTGAGTTCCGGTACGTTGATGCGCAAACCTTTATCGTCTACCACCACCGAGACACCGAGCGAGGCGATAGTAATGGCTTTTTCGATTTCTTTGACGTGACTCGTCTCCCACGGCATGATACGCACCGTTCGCGGCCCTTCGGTGGTAATACTGGCGAGTTGCGAAATGGGCACGACAGTTCCATACGACTCGACTTTGACACTATCGAGGAGCGTCGGCGTGGCTTGGCCGGTGCGCAGAGACGTCAGCTCTTTTTTTAGCCAGTCTTCCACCGCGGATGATTTCTTTTTAAAAGGTAAGAAGTCGTACATGTGCCAAGTATACCGCGTCTATATGCTCAAAGCAACATACTCGAGGAGCATTTTGACCGATGGAGCACGGTCGTTCATGTAGGAGCGGGCACAGGCGATAGCTTCAAAGGTCGCAACTTTGTGGCTGACGTCATAACGTTCGTACAGCATCATTTCAAGATCATTCAAAAAGATAATCGCCTGATGTTGTGCTGTTTCGCCGTCGCTTATGGCCGCCGCAATACCATCAACACAGGTGATTCTATTCGCCGTGGAATCTTTTAAAAAACGATTGATATCGTGCGTGTATGTATACGTACCGGGAACATAATCACGAACAAGATGTAATCTTGATCGTAAGGTCGGCAAGAGGATGTCGAACGAAAGCACAACCAGGAAAAAATAATTACCCGGCTCCGGCTCTTCAAAAAGTTTGAGGAGTGCATTCTGAGCCTCACGGGTCGCATTGTATATTTCAAGGATAAAAATTCTTGGCATATCAACCAAAAATCTTTTTCCAAGAGCGATTTCTTTTATTCGTCTGCTATCGTCAATGGTCAATGTTTCAAATTTCTCATGGAAAAAATCGGGGTTACCTACTGTCGCTATAGCAAATTCATTTTGTATAAATTCAAAAAGCTGTTGCCGAATACTTTCGACATTTCCACATATCGCATAACCGTGAGTAAGATTATTTTTGGTAAATAATAATGACATTTGTATCCGTATGCCATTGCTCAGAGGCAATGGGAAAAGTATAGCATTCCTCACATAGAGGGAAATATGACAAAAATAGGACGGGGAAGAGAAAATGTGGATAACTTAGTTCTCATACTTCCCTGCCGCGATACCATTCTCAGCCTCAGACAACAGCTTTTTCGTATCAGCTTCGCGCGTACCGAAATCGCTGTGAAGGACGATAACGACAATCGGGTATGACTTCTCTTGTCCGCCGACACTCGCTTGATAATTGAAAATGGAAAGCATGGTCTCACCGGCGGCGTTTGTGCGGCCGGTTTTACCACCGACGAAAGCGGGATTACCGGCGAACGGATTGATATTGACGAAATCATGCGAACCGTGATCACTCGTGGTAGCGACGAAAACTGAGGGCTCTGTGGTAATAGCAAAAAGATTCGGCGTAAAGATCTTGTTGTTAAATGTGTCAGTATAGAGGAATGTGGCAAGAATAAAAAGATCGGCCGCCGTAGAAACATTACCATCGGATAAACCAGACGCGTCAATAAAATGACTGTGCTCCATACCGAGCTCACTCGCATAGTCGTTCATCTTTCCTACGAATGCCGTATCGGTACTCGAGGCAGTCGTGGACGCAAACATGCTGGAAGTGACCGTGCTTGTCGCTGAACCATAGGCGAAAGCCAAAGCCTCTGTGGCATTGTCATTCGACTGGAGCAGTATGGGATAATATATTTCACTCACGGGAAATTGCTCACCGAGTAGAAGGCCATATGCGTTGGAATAAACATCGAGGACGTGTTGGGTAATGGGTACGAGCTTGCTTTGATTCATAAACTGCCGAGCAACCAATGTGGCGGTAAGCTTGGAAAGCGAGGCGATCGGCACAACTTCGGTGACATTTTTGGAAAGATATATCTGTCCCGTCGCTACGTTGCCGACAAGATATGCCCATGATGTTACGGGTGTCGGTGTGACGACTGTCGATGGAATGGTCGAAATAGGAGCAGGAGTAACGGCAGGGGCCACTAAAGAATGAACAATTGGCAGAATTTCATTTTTAACAGACGGAACCTTGGTAAAAGTATTGATGGAACCTGATGGAGGAATGGAAGGAGAATAGTTAATCCTTCCCGCCCCGACAACCACGATAAGAAGCACCGCGCATATAATAAGAGCATATACCTGCCGCCGGCGTGGACGAAAGTTTGGGCGAGGACTCTGCACCGGTTCAAATCCGAGCAGTGATCCGGATCGAAATTCAGTTGTTTGTAAAGGATCCGATTGTAACGGATCCGGTTCAGACGGCATACATCAAGTATACTATGGAATGGCGTTTTTTATTTCTCTATGGCACTGTGTGCATCACCGCGTGGCTGATATGGATGGCGTAATCTCTCCCGTCGAACTGGCGGTGATCCGGCCATTACCATCTTCATATATGACGTATGCAGTATTGTAATCGGTGCTGGTGGCATAACGGGCGGTAGATGAAGATGGATCAAATGGTAAAGATGAAATATAGTCAGGTACGACACATGGCGCTAGGTCAAAACCATCAGGACTTGAGCTCGAGACATTTTTTATATCGGTGGCTATTGATGGTATAGTCACGACGACGCCATTGCACGTAAATAAACCTTTATGCTCGGCGATATTCTGTCCGACAGCGCTCAAAATGGACTCAACATTGCTTACTCTCTGGGAATCGCGGGCCAATTTGAACTGTCGGGACGGATTGACGGCCACCAAAACGATGGCCGCAAGGACGGCGATGATACCGATGACCACCAAAATTTCGATCAAGGTGAAACCATTGGGAGTAAAACCACCAGAACCGCGAGGGCGTACCTGATAAACCTGACGGACATGACGGAGCGACATCTTTTCTGCTCGACGCATTTTTCGATTTTGTTCCAGAAATTTTTTACCGATTTTTTTATCGAATCGAACTGACTGCCGAGCCTGTCTCTTTTCCATATACGTATGAATGTTCATATTTTTTATTTTTAATACTTATTATTTTTTATACTTATTTATAATGATTTGCGCGAATATTTTATTTTTAATATTTTATTTTTTAAATCCGCGCGACTGATAATAAAAAAGTATACGGATGGACGATAAAATCTCCGTAAAGAAAAGTTAAAATCCGCCTAAAATCTGTTGATAACTTTTCAAAAATCGGTACTTTCTGACAGTAGACTGATTTCTCCGTCACCAAGCAAGACTTGTGCAGTAATAGTAGCTGTGATGTGATAGCGCGGATCGGGGGCACTGCCGGTAACGATGATTGACTTCAACGAGCCGAGAGGTATGGTCGGCATAGTTGATGAAGCGATGGAGGTAACAGATATGATCGAACATTGTTCACCGGGATAGTGAACTACCGAATAAAAATAATCATGTGCCAATTCGACAAAGGCTTGATCGAGACACGATAAAGCATTTTCGGTCGCCGCCAGCCGATACACTTTCCTATTCGCTTGATCAAAGATTGCGGCTATGCCGACCGATCCGACAAGAGCCACAGCCATGACTGCCGCCGACAATAGAACCGCCGTGATGAGGGCAATGAAGCCGCTATTTTTATTGAATGATTTCATAATACATACTTTGCCATGCCGCTTGTGCTTTCTCTTGCGAAAGCATAATCGAATAGGCTGAAAAAACAGAGCCGGATAGAATGAGAGCGAGAAGACCTATATATATGAGTGCTTCAAGGAGAGTCATGAGATTTTTTAAAAAATAAAAAATAATAATTAATCAAAAGTGATGACTGCAAAAGCTTGCCTACTCGCCACACCGACGTACAGCCGATCATGATCGCAGGAAAGCGATACCGGCAGAGCAGGCAGAGTGAGACTGTAGATCATGGATGAGAGATCGCTTTTCCATATTTCAATACATCCGTCCGAACTCCCACATTCGCTGTTCCCGCCACCACCGTTATTTACATCGCTTGCGCCAACTGCGAGGAAAACATATCCTGAAGAAACGACAATACCGTAGACTCCTCCCGGAATATCAATGCTGTGGATCGGATTGGCCACCAGCGGATCTCGCGACAGGTCAAATGTAAAAAGCTTTATGTAGGCCGGATTGTCGAAACCACCACCAGCACGACCAAAGTAGAGCATAGTACTACTGTCTTCAGTCGAATCGTCTTCGATTCCAAATGTTTTACCTTCCAGCACTACTGAACCGATCGGGGAAAAATCGGATACCAGAGCGACGTGCACCGGATCCGAAATATCGAGAACACGCATTTGATCGGTATCAGCATCGGCGACGTACGCATACGATGGTGCGGTAGAATCGGCGACATACACGGAATTGACAAGTGTATCCGTATTAAAACCATCGAGATACATGGGTGAACGTGGATTGGTCACATCAATACTATTGAATTCATCGCCCGACCATTTGACTGTACCAAGAAAAATCAGTCCGTCATTATAGAAAATGCTCGCCGCATGTGGAGCGGTGGTTGAAGCTTGTGGTAAAGGCAATTTTAAACTGGCTACAACAACTGGATGTGTCCTATCTTCTATATCAATAACTTGTAATTGCGATAGAGAACTTTCGTTAGCCACATAGGCATAATGACCGGCGACAGCGATACTTGCCAAGCCGGGACCGGTATTGAGAGATGAAACAAGTTTTGGTGTTGACGGATCATGGGCGTCAATGATAAAAAAATCCGCCGCCGACTGAGTCGGAGAATTGACCGTTTCATATATAAAACCGTTTCGAGCGGTGAGAGCGGTGCCGCTTGCATTTACTCCAATGTCAATGCCGCCACTATATAATTTAATTTTTGAAAAATCATCCGGAGAAGAAACATCTGACGAAAAAACTGAACCGACGGTACAAGTACTTCTGCCAAATTCATGAGAATAGCGGACGCGTGAGCTGGCCGCTTGTTCGACCGCGCCGTTTGAAATGATATCCACAGCGGACGCCGTGCTGGCCAATTCTTTCTCTGCCATGACTTGTAAAGCTTGGCTCGACAAGCCAAGCGACACTGCCGTCGGAATAATGATAATCAAAATGGCCATAGCTATGAGTGCTTCAAAGATGAGAAAACCATTCGCATAGACAGGCTTTTTTGATTTTTTTAGTTTTTGCATACTTTTTTTTATACTTTTTATTCATACGCTTCTCATACTATTTTCATAGGCTCTTATTTATTGCGTAAGATGGCTGGTGATGGAATATATGGGCATAACGATAGACAGAGCGATCGCACCGACGGTAAGCCCCATGCCAAGCATGAGGGTCGGCTCGATCACTTGGGTGATGCGTTTGATGGATTCTTCAACCTCGGCTTCATATATCGTGGCGATATGACCGCACGCGCCTGCGACACTTCCCGTCCGCTCCCCTATTTCCAAAAATTCAGTAACTATTGATGGAAAAAGGACGGAACTACACGATTGAGACCGCAAAGCGGCAGTTATGTTCTCTCCATCAACGACAGTTGTGGCGGCAGAAAAAATAGCTCGACTGTATTCTTCATTGCGATTGTGCAAGCTCTTCCCCACCGACATCAAAGCTCTCGGCACCAGTTCACCGTGATCGAGAAGAAGACCGAGCGGCCTAAAAATTTCCACCATCATTCGACCTCGATAGATAGTGCCGAAAATCGGCAGAGAAAGAAGAAACCGTCGAGACCAACGTCGAACACAAGCTGAATATTTCCAGAGCAATTTGACCATGAGGACGCTGACGGAAAGACCTGCCACGATGACCAACCATCGCCGTATCAATACATCAGATACAACCATAAGCAGTCTGGTCAAAAACGGCAAAGGAATATTCATGCCGGTAATAAGTGGGATTATTTTAGGAAAAATGTAGACGACGAGAAAAACAGCGATGCCAAGAGTAGCGCAAGCGATAAAAGCCGGATATATCATGGCACCCGTGATTTTCTTCGAGAGATTGTCGCGACTTTCGAGAAAAGCGGCGGCTCGGGCGAAGGCGTCGGAGAGCGTGCCCGATTGCTCGCCGATACGAATCATTTCCACCAAAGACTGGTCGAAGACATCCGTCACATGGAAAGCGGCGGAGCATGTCTGACCTTTGGAAATGTGTCCGGAAATGGCAGTAAAGATCGAGGACATACGGGCTGAATTTTGCATCAACCGAGTCGCTTCGATGAGTGAAATACCCGCGCCGAGCAGAGTCGAAAGTCTTCGGGCAATGCGGCTTTGTTCGGCGATCGACAGTTTTCTTTTTCGTATTTTCATTTTTTTAATTTATTTTTTTATTGGCTATCTTTATCTATCATTTCCTACACCTACAACTATTCATACAACACCCGCGTCAGCTCTTCCCGCGAAGTGATGCCTTCGGCGACCTTTTCGATGCCATCTTCACGCATAGTACGCATAGTCATACCGGTTGTCTCAAGAGAGATTCCGCCAGCGATAGCCGCCCGAATCTGTTCATCCACTAGAAATGTCTCGTATATACCGATACGGCCTTTGTAACCGGAATTATTGCAATGTGTGCAACGCAACTTCCCGCTTGTACTGTTTCTGTTTGTATTATCTCTTTCCGGAAATGTGAGACATTTTCGACAGACTAGTCGCACCAGCCTTTGACCGACAACCAAAGATAACGTCGCTGAAATGAGATAGGCATCAACGCCCATATCGCGAAGGCGTGGTAGAGCGGCCATGGCGGAATTGGTATGAAGAGTGGAAATAACCAAGTGCCCCGTCAAAGCGCTATGCACGGCAATAGTAGCCGTCTCTTTATCGCGGATTTCGCCGATCATCATAATATCCGGATCCTGGCGCAAGATAGCTCGCAGACCGGTGGCAAAGGTCATGCCGTATTTGTGATCGACTTGGACTTGGCGAATACCATCAATAGAATATTCGATAGGATCTTCAAGAGTAACGATGGAAACCGTACCGCTCTGGAGCATAGTGAGCAATGCATAGAGAGTGGTGGTTTTACCGGAACCAGTCGGGCCAGTAATGAGGATAAGGCCATTGCGTTTCTTCAGAGCAATCTCCACATTGACTATATCGCTTTTATGGAAACCGAGATCAGCGAGACTACCGACTCCCGTTTCTGTCTCCATTCCTATTCCCGTTCCATTTTCTGTTCGCCGTGCCAAAATTCTGATGACAGCATTTTCCCCATGCTGGGTCGGTAAAATAGATACGCGAATGTCACAGATATCGTTTGGATCGGCCACAAAGCTCCCCGTAGTGTTCGCCGCGCCAGTTGCCAGCCGGAAACGTCCGTCTTGCGGCGTCTGATGAATATCAATACGCAATCCGGCAAGGATTTTTATTCGGGCAATGACCTCTGGATGAAGCGGTGGCGGAATGGTGCAGATTGTGCGCAAAAGTCCATCAATACGAAAACGCACCATGGTCGCCTTGGGAAATGGATCAATATGAATATCCGATGCGCCGAGCTTCCGAGCTCTGGTGACCACCGCTTCAAAAAATTCAACGGCGCCCATTTTGGGTGCAGTTGTCGATCCGGTTCTCGCGTTGAAACTTTTATTCCGCTCGCGATCAGAACGTTCATTCTTTATATCTATATTTTTTGTATCCGCGGTCGCATCCATAACCACACTATACTCGTGGGTGATAAAATCTCCGTAAAGAAAAGTTAAAATCCGGCTAAAATATGTAGTTACGATATAGAAATTAAAAATAATCAAGATGGACGTATAAAAAACGCGGAACAATTGTTCCGCGCGATGATTTTTTCTGCAAAGAGATCAAACAGAGCTCATCTCAATACGTTTGATCGTTGTATGGATTGGATCTTCTCTTCTGGCAAGCCGTGCAAGGCCGTGATCAATCAATGGGACGGGAATCGGTGTGTTGTCTAAGCCCCCCAAATACTGAAGTGCAACCTCCAGACGATTGATTAAGGGCAGTCTGCGAGGGATATTGAGGACGATACCCCCATCACGCAAGACCGAAACTGAACGGGCGACGTGTTTCTTCTCCGTGTGCCAGCCGTGATCATCTTTGTGCCTGTGAGACAATTTTTCATCCGGCTCCATATAGAAGACGGAAGCAAAGCGGAAACCGCTAAGAACGGAAATCTGATTGGGAGTCAACGGCAAACGGCTGACAAAGAGCGTTTGCAAAGAACGGAGTTTGTCTGATTCAAAACGAACCCATGTGTCGAAGGCGTCCAAAGTGACGTCGTCGGGAAACGGAGTGCCATGCTCCTGGTATGCTTTTTGACATTGACGTACATGCTCACCGAGTTCCGTGCGCTGTACCGCAACCCAATTAATAATACCTTCGAGGGTTGTTCTGCTTGTTCTGCCTCCTGAATGTTGTTTGAAGATAAGTTCATCAAGGAGTTTGAGGAATGTTGACGCACCGGACTTACTCGGTCCAGTGGCGAAAACCGCACTAATATCATGTCGTGCCATAGTATTTCTATACCCTATCTATGTTGATCTGCACAGATTGTGGATGATGAGGTGATAGCTAAAGCTCTTGCAAACGTGCAGGTTTTGAAAGAACAAATAGCCAATAGAGATATTAATATAGAATTACTTATTGGTCAACTATGCGCGATTTGACAGGGAAATCTAATAATGCTTTAATTGAACCTCATTTATTTTTATTACTATGGAAATCCGCAACATCGCCATCATCGCCCACGTTGACCACGGCAAGACAACCTTGACCGACGCCATCATGACCCAATGCGGTCATGGAAGTGAAGGTTCTATGGATTCGAACGCGCTCGAACAGGAACGCGGTATTACCATTTATGCCAAAAATACCTCGGTCAACTATAAAGGTACGAAAATCAACATCGTTG
>CAZQKU010000008.1:0-7704 GCA_964593965.1 uncultured Candidatus Saccharibacteria bacterium
CGACGGAGGCGCAGTATTATACGAAACATAAAGGCGAGAACCGCATCGCCATCGCTCAGGCTGTCTATTTTGAATTGAAGGACGGCGGACATGAGACGCGATTGCCGATAACCGATCTTGATGATATTGATAAAGACAATGAAATCCTCTGGGTTGACGAGGCTGATTTTGTGCCGGGGAAAATGGTCAATTCCGAACTTCCGATTTGGCTGGCGCGAATGAGCGTCGAAGTTAGTCGAAGCAGTTCCAACGTGCTCTGCTTTACCCAAGTCAACGATTCATCCGCTTGGAAAGAAGGCGCACCCGTCGTCGAGCGGCAGGCGATTGCTGCTATCGTCAAGCATTGGTCAGAGGACAAATACATCGGTCTCAAATGGAAAAAAGTTGATTGGCAAACTCTCATCACTGGTGGACCCGAAGGCAAGCAGACGCCGGAGGAAGGCGCGGCAACGGAAATCATCGAGGAGACCGGCTATCTCCATCCGCGACTCGTCCGTCATCTCGGCCAGGTGGACGCACGATTTTTCCATGTGCCGAAGGGCGTCAACCGGCACGCTCATTTCAATGTCATGTATTTCGAGCTTTCTGACGGCGAACGGCGTGAGCTGACCGATGAAGAAAAAGCCAATCATGACGTCGTATGGCTTTCCCGCGAAGAGATGTCTGATTTTATTTCTCCTGCTTCGCAAAAATATATCTGGGACACACTTTTTCTCGGCAAACCAAATTGGTTTGCTCCCGGCCGGCCGCTTCTCGACTGGGCGGAGTATATAAAAGAAGCGCAGAGGAATTGGATCGGCAGGAGCGAGGGGGCGGAGATTGATTTTGCCATTGAGACAGTTAAAGCTGATAAAGTCGATACAAATTTTCAAGAAAAAATAAAAATATTTACCACACGCCCCGACACGCTTTTCGGCGTGACGTATGTTGTGCTTGCTCCCGAGCATGCATTCGTCAATCGGATTATGTCTTCAATTAAAAATAAAGAAGAAGTAGAGAAATACATTATTGCTACAAAAAAGCAAACCGATATCATCCGTACCGATGTCAAGCGTGACAAAACAGGTGTGGAATTAAAAGGCGTCCACGCAGTCAATCCCGCGAACGGTGAAAAAGTGCCGATTTGGATTGCCGACTATGTTCTTGCCGATTACGGTACCGGCGCAGTCATGGCGGTTCCGGCGCACGATGAGCGGGATTGGGATTTTGCAGAGAAATACAAGTTACCAGTGAGACAGGTCATCTTGAAGAAAGATTATTCAGCTTTCTGTAGTTACTTGATGGGAGCTAAAAATATTAAAGACAAGGATCTGACTGATTTGAGTATTGAAATCGTCGAGACATTACCTGATGGTGACAGAAAAATAAAGATTCCTGTAAAATCATTGAAAGATTATGAGAAAATAATTATCGAAAAATTATCTCCGGGATTCTGGAATGAATATGTGGGAGATAAAATCGTTTTTATTTTCAAGCATAAAGATGACCAGATTGATAAGATTGAACTCGATGTGTCAACAGAGGAAAGGATTGATAAACTCGCCGCCTCATTTATGGATGAAAGCTGGCATAAGAAAAGTGTCTGGAAATGGCTTGCCGAAAATAATTGGTATAAGGATAGTATTGTCCACACAGAAGATGGGATTTTGACCAATTCAACAAAAGAATTTAATGAGATGACTTCTCAAGAAGCTCGTATCAAAATTACCGAAAAATTCGGCAAAAAAATCACGACGTATAAGCTCCGCGATTGGATCTTTTCCCGCCAGCGCTATTGGGGTGAGCCGATTCCGGTCATCCATTGCGCGAAATGCGGACTTGTGCCTGTGCCAGATAAAGATTTGCCGGTCGAACTTCCGCCAGTGAAAAATTATAAGCCGACCGAAACGGGGGAGTCCCCGCTTGCCGCTATTTCCAAATGGGTCAATGTCAAATGTCCGCAATGCGGTGGCAAGGCCAAGCGCGAGACTGACACCATGCCGAACTGGGCCGGCTCGTCGTGGTATTACTTGCGTTATACTGATCCGAAAAACGCCAAAGCCTTCGCCGCTCCCGACAAGCTCGCCTACTGGACGCCGGTGGACTGGTACAACGGCGGTAACGAGCACACCACTCTCCACCTTCTCTATTCGCGCTTCTGGCATCGCTTTCTCTACGACCAAGGTCTTGTGCCGACGCCGGAGCCATACCGCAAGCGCACTTCGCATGGCCTCATTTTGGCAAAAGGTGGCGAAAAAATGTCGAAGTCAAAAGGTAATGGGATCAATCCCGACGGTATTGTCGCCGCTGTCGGCGCCGATAGTCTGCGTCTCTATGAAATGTTCATGGGGCCTTTTGACCAAGCTATCGTCTGGGATGAAAATGGCATCGTCGGCACCCGCCGCTTCATCGAAAAGGTTTGGAAACTTCGCGGAAGTGTTGGCATAATGGAACGGATGACGGAAGGGGAGGACAAAGGAAATAAAACTGAGAGACTTGTCCATGCCACCATAAAAAAAGTTTCCGAAGACATCGAAGCCATGCATTTTAACACCGCCGTTTCGGCTCTGATGATTTTGGTCAACGCTCTCGAAGATTGTGCCAGAGACAATGGAAGTATTGATATTCATCACTATGAAATCCTCCTCCAGCTCCTCGCACCGTTTGCTCCGTATGTCACGGAAGAAATTTGGCATACTATCGGACATACATCAAACAATTCACTAACGAAGACCTCCATCCACGCCGAGCCGTGGCCGACCTATGATCAAGCCAAAATAGCCGAGATAAAAGTCCGCATTGCTGTCCAAATCAACGGCAAGAGCCGGGCCGCTTTCGAAGCCGCCGCCGACCTGCCGGAGTCGGCTATCCGTGAAAAAGCCGTTGCCCTTGACGAAATCAAAAAGAGGGTATATGGTAAAGACATCAAAAAGGTCATTTATGTCAAGGGAAGGCTTATCAATATCGTGGTGGGGGAATAACCGAGAAATAGATTTCCACTGTTTAGCCACATTGTTTGACTTCTAGACAAGTAAATGATACAAATAGGGGATACAAATTTGGGTATTATTAGCGTTATTAAATTATATTATCAATCATAATTTTATGGCAACAATTCAATTCAAACCAAAGCAGTCAGTCAATCGTCTTCTCGCTGTTCTTCCCGATCGAGCTCGGGCCATTCTTGTCTCCCGCTATGGCCTCGGCAAGTCCACCGATAAAATGACTCTCGACGCTATCGGCAAAACCTATGGCATCACCCGCGAGCGTGTCCGCCAAATTGAAAATTATGCCATAAACAATATTCGCAAATCGGAAGCCTACAAGTCCGAGACTGCCGCTTTTAAGGAGCTGGAAAATCTCATCCACTCGCTCGGCGGTATTGTTGTCGAGGATGATTTTCTTGGTCATGTTTCCAAAGACGTCGCTGTTCAGAACAACATCAATTTTCTCCTCGTTCTCGGCGAAAGTTTCAAGAAGCGCAAAGAAGATGATGATTTCCGTCATCGCTGGCATGTCAGCGAAGAGCTCGCGAGTCAAGTAGAAGCGTCCCTTCGCAAACTCTATGACAGTCTCTCCGACCAGGATCTCTTGCCCGAGTCTGAAATAGTCAATAAATTTCTCACTCATCTCGAAGGTGTTTCCGAGAAGTATAAGAATCAAGAAATTGTCCGCCGCTGGCTCGGCCTGTCAAAGCGTGTCGGCAAAAACGCCATCGGTGAATGGGGCGTCGCTCATTCTCCGAACATTCGGACAAAAGGCATGCGTGACTATGCTTTCCTCGTCATCCGCAAACATGGTTCTCCTATCCATTTCCGCGAAGTAGCCAACCAAATCACCAAAGTCTTCAAGAAAAAAGCTCACGTCGCTACGACCCACAACGAGCTTATCAAAGACCCTCGCTTCGTGCTCGTCGGACGTGGTCTCTATGCTCTCGCCGAATGGGGTTATATGAGCGGCGTGGTCAAGGACGTCATCCGTAAAATCATCGAAAAGAACGGTCCATTGACCAAAGAGCAAATCATTGACAAAGTCCTCAAGGAACGCTACGTCAAGGAAAACACTATCATCGTCAATCTTCAGAATCACAAATATTTCAAGAAAGAGAAGGACGGCAAGTACACGGTTGCCTAAAATACAGGCAGTGAGACTATAGGCTAGCGAGATAAAATGGTGTACAATAAACGTCATATATGACGACGCTGTCTGCGCAATTTTCTACCGTTATTTCCTCCGGCATTACATGGCACGGTTTTCTTTTGATTTTACAGCCGGTCATACCGATATTGATTGCCGTTTCTCCTATTATTCTTGTTGTTTGTCTTTTTCTCATCTTTTGGAATGTGTGGATTCAGTATGTCCGTGCCGAATTTTTCTATAAGGAAAAGACCCTTCTTCTGGAAATCCTCTTGCCGAAAGAAACGGTCAAGTCGCCGGCGGCCATGGAACTTTTCCTTACTGCACTTCATCAGACCGGCGGGGAAGCCGGTGTGTATGACGTCTACTGGCTCGGCAAAACTCGCGCATGGTATTCTCTCGAGCTTGTTTCCATTGAAGGCCAGGTGCATTTCTATATCTGGACCCGCGCCAATCAGAAAAACTTTATTGAGTCAAGTCTCTATGCCCAATTTCCCGGCATTGAAGTCCATGAAGTGGACGATTATGCCAAAACTGTTCATTTTGATCCGGCGAAAATGGGCATGTGGGGCTGTGAATTCAAATTCGCCAAGAGCGATGCATATCCGATAAAAACATACGTTGATTATGGTCTCGATAAAGATCCGAAAGAAGAATACAAGGTCGATCCATTGGCGCCTATGCTCGAATATCTCGGCAGTATTGGACCGAACCAGCAGGTCTGGATACAGTTTATCGTTCGTGCCCATAAGGATGACCAGAAGAAGGCTGGCCATTTGTTGAAAACATTTGACCTATGGAAAGAAGAGGCCGAAGCAGAAGTGCATAAGATTCTCGGCCGCAATCCGAAGACCAGAATGTCTGAAGGCAATGATGACGATGATACTGGCGGAATGGTTAGACTTTCTCCAGGTGAAACCGATATCGTCAAAGCCATTGAGCGTGGCGTCTCCAAGCTCGCGTTTGACGTCGGTATTCGTGGCATATACATGGCCACTGACAAAGCCAACTTTGTCGGTACAAATATTCCCGGTATGTTCGGTTCGTTCAAGCAATTCAACACTGAAAATTTGAACGGTTTCAAGCTGAAAATCGGCGTTTGGAGCACCGCTTTCGGCGACCCATGGCTTGATTTCAGAAAGATCCGCGAGAATCGCATGCTCAACGTTCTCCTTGAGACCTACAAGCGCCGAATGTATTTCTATCCACCGTATTGGTATGTCCACAGTAAAAACGGTAAACCTCTGGTTATGAACACTGAAGAATTGGCGACGGTATTCCATTTTCCCGGTCAAGTTGCCGCCACGCCAACGCTCGCTCGTATTCCTTCGAAGAAAAGCCAGGCGCCGGCCAATTTGCCGATCTAATTTCGTCCGTCGTTTTAATTTTCCTTTATTTAGTTTTTTCCACCATCATCGCCAATGTCTGAAGATCTAATATCCGCAGAATATATTCCCAAACGGAATCACTATGGTGTATATAGTATTCTTTTTATTTGTGTGGTCATTGTCATCGCCGCTCTTGCATGGAACTATTCGCGACCGCCGGCAAACTTCGTTCCCAGAACAGTCGTTCATATTGGAATACATAGCGGTCTTTCAGTCATCGATAACGAACTCTATAACGGACATATCATTCAGTCGCCTTTCCTTTTCCGTATAGTTGTCATCGCTCTTGGTGTGATTGATGGCAAGAAATCCATCGGAGCAGGAGATTATTTTTTTAAAGACGGAGAAAATACATGGCAGGTGGTGTATCGGCTTGTCCATAATGAGCAAGATCTTACGCCCATGCGGGTTACCTTTCCTGAAGGTATTACGATTCGCAGTATGGGAAGTATCCTTACAGCGGCATTCAACGGCAGTCTGACTTCGATTTCAACAAATCCCTCTTTTACTTTCGATGAAAAAGGATTTCTTACCCTTGCGAGTACTTCAGAAGGCTATCTTTTCCCCGACACTTATTTCTTCCTGCCGAATGAAATACCTGCCGATATCATCACCACGATGAAAAATAATTTTAATAAAAAAATCGCCACGCTTTCGTCGAACATCATCGCCTTTCAAACATCCCAAACATCCGTTCAAACTTCCATGCCGGCGAAATCCTATCCTCGCACGCTCGCCAATATCGTCACTATGGCTTCCATTCTCGAGCGGGAAGCCACCTCGACCACTGATCGTCGTATCATTGCGGGCATTCTCTGGAAGCGTCTCGACGCCGGTGAGCCACTCCAAGTGGATGCGCCTTTTTTCTATATCTTAGGAACAACGAGTGTCGCGCTTACGGTTACCGACTTGGCTACCACGTCATCCTATAATACCTATAATCATACCGGTCTAACGCCGACCCCCATCGGCAACCCAGGGCTTGAGGCTCTGACTGACGCCGTTATGCCGACAACCACCACGTATTGGTATTATGTCAGTGACAAAATCGGGGTGATACATTATGCCGTGACGTATGCGGAGCAGGAGGTGAATCAAAGGAAGTATGTGCAGTAGCAGAGTGGGCGATTGACTACCATGGTTAAAAATATTTTACACAAAGAAGTTCGTCTCTATCTTGTTGTCATCCTTTTATTAATCGTGTCGATTTCAGCGATAATTATAATCGTTACTTTCAAAGATACGATTTACAATTATCAGATTTCTCTTCCGGCGAATAATCAAAATAATCACGTCGAATCATTTACCTATGGAAGTTGGCCGGCATTGGAAAATGCCGATTTCTACAATTCTGTCGAGAACAGTATGATCGCCCAGAAGACGACATTTATTAGCGTCAACCTTTCCACAATGCGTTTACAATATTATACAGAAGGTGTTTTGACAGATGATGTGGCGGTTCTTGCCAAAGGAAAGCCTGGCTCATGGTGGGAAACGCCCGCAGGACTATATAAGGTAGAAGAAAAAATCCGTACTGATTTTTCCAATTTTGCTCATGTTTACAGTCCGTGGGCACTCGATTTTCAAGGTAATTTTCTCATTCACGGCTGGCCATATTATCCCGACGGCACACCGGTTGGTTCCACCTATTCCGGTGGTTGTATACGCCTTTCTACCGAAGATGCCAAAGCTTTATATACTATGGTTTCCGTCGGTACGCCGGTTCTGGTATCAAGCGCCAATTTTGACCCCGATACTTTTCAAGAGCAATTCCAAGAGCCACCCATATTGGCTACAAGTTATTTTGCCGCCGATTTGAAAAGTGATTTTGTCTTTGCTGAGAAGGATCCAGATACGCAAGTTCCCATTGCGTCGCTGACGAAACTAATGACTGCTCTTGTCGCCGTTGAATATATCAATATTGAAAATACCATTACCATCAAACCAAGCATGATAGTCAAGACTTCGATACCTCGGTTGAAAGTCGGTGAAAAGCTTTCTCTCTATAATCTTCTACAACCGCTGTTGAAAGAATCGTCGAATGAAGCGGCTATGGCTATTTCGGATTTCTTGGGTACGAAACATTTTGTCGATCTTATGAATCAGACTGCGCAATCGATAGGTATGACGGACACTCACTTTACTGATCCGTCGGGCAGTGATTGGGCTGACGTTTCGACAGCGCATGATTTGTTTGTCT
>CAZQKU010000008.1:7804-15217 GCA_964593965.1 uncultured Candidatus Saccharibacteria bacterium
GATCCGTCGGGCAGTGATTGGGCTGACGTTTCGACAGCGCATGATTTGTTTGTCTTGGCACAATATTTATATGACAATCGGAGCTTTATTCTAAAAATGACGACCAATAATAAGGATCCAAATGTTTATGGCCCAAGTGTCTTTACCAATCTTCAGAATTTTAATGTGTTTGCGGACGACCCCGATTTCGTCGGCGGAAAAGTCGGTCAAAACGGTGCGGCCAGCGGGACTATCCTTTCGATTTTCAACGAAGACTTCAGCGGTAACAGCGAAAATATTGGTAGCAGTACTGATGAGCGACCTATTATGTTTGTCATATTAGGCTCCGATAATTACACTCAGGCGTCGCAGGATTTCCTTACGTGGATTAAAAGTACGTATCGCTGACAAGAAAATCAAAGTGATATAAGATTGTAAGTATGCTCTTTAATGAACTCGTCTGTAACCGGATATACAACAGGGACAAAATTAACAAAGTTTTTTTCTTCATTAATTTTTGTACCGTTTTGAAATGTTTCTCTATATAACTCATTATAACGGAAATATTTTCCGTTTCTCTTTATAAAACAATGATTTTTCTCAACGATATGGAATTTCTTTAGAGCAGGCTTGTTTGAAAGTATCTGTCCTTTGAGACAAATATCTGTAAGCCAGAGTTTTATCTGAAGCAGGTTTGGTGAGATATTTCTTATCTTTAAGTCAAGGTAATTATCAAAAATTGTTGCGCCACTTCCGAAAGGTAAAGTTCTTCCGGAATCGGGAAAAACATCCATAGAATGATGATGTCGTTCTACTATTTCAACATCTGCATGCAACAAAATCCAAAACAGAAAATTGGAAAGTTGACATAAACCGCCGCCTATACCTTTTGAGACCTTACCATTCGACAGTAACATTCCTTCGACAAAACCTCTTTTTTTGCTGATCTTACCGACAACATCCCATAGTGAAAAAATCTTTCCGGGTGGAATTACTAATCCGTCCAATTCAGGTATAGCAATTTTAAGATTGGTGACTTTATTCTTTTGTAAATCAGCGTCGCTATCTCCCAGCTTTCTATAGAGCAAGCTTGAATGTCTGGCAATGACACACGTAAAAAATTTCTCCCGATTAAGTTTTGTTAAAGAAACCTTATTCTTCACATTTCTTAATAGCCTTTTTGTAAAAACAGCCGATCCAATCAGTATGGGAAACCTGCTTGAGATTGCTTTTCTCTTGGGTTTCTCATATTCTCTGATATATTCTTTGATTGATTCAATCATTGTGTGTCTGCCAACCTCATTGTCTATAAGATAGGTTATTTTTTTATCAAAAGCAAATAATTTTTTCATATTTGAACCTTTCCGGAAGAAGGCTTATAATGCAAAATATGTTTAGTCAAGGAAAATTAGGAAAAAAAGGGTGGCTTAAAATTACCAGTAAGAAAGTCTTCGTCGGCATGTCGGGAGGCGTGGACAGTTCCGTGTCGGCGGCGCTATTAGTCGAGGCAGGTTATGATGTCACGGGCGTTTTTATCAAAGTCTGGCAGCCGGAAAAGGACATGTTCGGCAGGGAGAGTGACTTCAAATGCACTTGGCGCGAAGACCGGCTCGATGCCATGCGTGTGGCGGCACAGCTACGCATTCCTTTCATCACCCTTGACCTCGAGGAGGAATACAAGCGACATGTCGTTGACTATATGATTGCCGAATATCGTGCGGGTAGGACGCCGAATCCCGATGTCATGTGTAACAAATACGTCAAGTTCGGCGGCTTTTTCGACTGGGCCATGCGACCGGAACAGGGGGCGGAATACGTCGCGACGGGGCATTATGCGCGGGTGGAAAATGTGGCCGAAAAATATAGTCTTCTCGCCGGTGACGATCCGAACAAAGACCAATCATATTTTCTCTGGACACTTACCCAGAAACAGCTCGCCAAGACGCTCTTTCCGGTGGGGAATATGGAAAAACCGAACGTACGCGAGCTGGCTCGCCGTTTCGGTCTGCCGAATGCCGATAAAAAAGACAGCCAAGGTCTTTGCTTTATTGGCAAAATAGACGTCAAGGAATTCTTGGCACACTATATACATCCGAAAACAGGCGACGTTCTCGAAGAAGTCATCGGAACATCCGGCAAAAAAAACATCCGGAAAATTGGCCGACACGATGGGGCTTTCTTTTTTACCATCGGTGAGCGACACGGTTTTACCATTGATGAAGCGCATACGACGCCGCACGACAGTCCATATTATGTCATTGCAAAAAATGTGGAAAAAAACACTATTACCGTTTCGCAGAAAATGCCGAGCGGAAAAATGTCGGAAGAGACGGCAGTACAACGTATTCGTCTTACAGAAATTAATTGGACGAGAGGTGCGCCGCCGCTTTTCGAGACAGGAAATAAAAATAATAAAAATGATAAAAATTATAAAAATGAAGAAAAATACTATTCTGCTCGCCCGCGATATCGCGCGCCGCTTGTACCGATTACGCTGAAAAGTTTCGACGAAAAATCACATACCGCCGAAATAGAATTTGCAGAACCTCAACAGACGATTTCCTCTGGCCAATCGCTTGTCATATATGACAGCAGTATCTGTCTCGGCGGGGGCATTATTAACTGAACTGGTATATAATGAGTCTCATGCAGACTGCCATAATCATCACCAAAGCCGACGGTATTCGACAGCCTTTCGATGAAAGCAAACTCATTGAGTCTCTGACCAATGCTGGCGGAACGCCTGAAGCCATACGGCACACTGTTGAACATATTAGAAATAAAATAGCCGAATTGACACAAACGAAGCCGCAGACGATCGTCACTACCTCCGACATTTATCGCCACGCTTTTGACGTTCTTCGTCGCGAGTCCATACCCACAGCCACAAAGTATTCGCTTCGGCGGGCGCTCGCCGAGCTCGGGCCGAACGGTTTTCCTTTTGAACGGTATGTATCCGATGTTTTCAAGGCGTGGCATTATGAGACGTTGACCGATCAAATCATCAAGGGTTCCTGCGTCGGGCATGAAGTGGATGTCGTCGCTTGGAATGCCGACAAACTCATCATGGTTGAGGCCAAATTCCACAATGAGTTCGGTCTCAAATCCGATCTCAAAGTGGCTCTCTATGTCAAAGCCCGTTTCGACGACATCAAAGCGAGCGGAGCTATTTTTGATTATGGTAACGACGGCAACACTGGTAAGCATCGCGCTCTCGACGAGGGCTGGCTCGTAACCAATACCAAGTTTACCTCCGAAGCCATCCGCTACGGCGAATGCGCCGGCTTGCGCATGATCGGTTGGAATTATCCTGCACGCGGCAATCTCCACGATCTCATCACCGAGTCGCATTTGCATCCGTTTACATGTTTGACGACCCTTTCGGAAGTGGATAAGAAAAATTTGCTTGAGCACAATGTCATCCTTTGCAAAGATATTACGCCGGAAGTCTTGAAGGGAATCAGTTTACCGGCAGATAAAATTTCTGCTATTAGAAAGGAGGTTAGTCAAGTTTGTGGAGTCTAATCAAATAAATTCTGTATAAGCTAACTATCCAATGAAATTGATTTCATTAAATACGTGGGGTTGTCGTATTACTGAACCAGTGTTTGAGTTTATTCACAATAATTCTATGTCGGTCGATATTTTTTGTTTCCAAGAAATCTTGAAAGGTGGAAAGGGAAAGACAGGCAGAGGTGAAATCAAAAGTGCGTATGAAGATATACAACATTTGCTTCCGAATCATGTAGCTTATTTTTCTGAATATGGGCAAGGTAGTTACTACGGCGAAAGCTCAAAAAATCTTGATTTTAAATACGGTATTGCTTGTTACGTGAGGTCTGATTTAAAACAATCTTTTGGACAAGGTATAGCATTGTATGATCAGACAAAAAAGTGGAGTGATTATTCCGGACGATGTGCGGCCGGCACGGCATTGGCTGTTGAGGTTGAAGATTATGCGATTATTAATCTTCACGGATTATGGCAGGGCAGTATAAAAGAAGATACTGAGGCGAAAATAGAACAAAGTAGAAAGATTATTGATCTTGCAGAAAAAATTAAAAGACGGAAAATCATTTGTGGAGATTTTAATCTTTTACCTACTACCGAATCAATCCAAATGCTGGGTGATACGTACAATGATCTTATAGAGGAATATACAATAAGGGATACAAGAAGTTCTCTATACACTGGGGAGCTTCGGTATTCTGATTATGCTTTTGTAGATAAAGATATTTCTGTAAATGATTTTTCTGTTCCAAATATGATTGTATCCGATCACTTACCCCTGATTATCGAGTTTAACAAATAAGATTATATTATAACTATTAAGATATATGGTAAAATACGATGAAATGAAAAAGATCCGGGATGAGCTTCTTGCTTTCACCGCCTCGCCGCTCTATGAATACCGCACGACGAACAACTATTTTCCCGTGGCAGGCGAAGGTAGTCACGACGCAAGCATCATGTTTGTCGGCGAAGCGCCAGGCAAGACGGAGGCCATGACCGGTAAGCCGTTCTGCGGCGCGGCGGGGAAGTTCCTAACCGATCTCGTCGAAAGCATTGGTCTCAAAAGACCCGATGTCTACATCACCAACATTGTCAAGGATCGGCCGCCCGAGAATCGCGATCCGACGCCCGAAGAAATCGAACTGTACGCGCCGTTTCTTGTGCGGCAGATTGACATCATCCAGCCAAAGGTCATCGCCACCCTCGGCCGTCACAGCATGGGCTATGTCATGAAGCATTTTGACCTCGATCTTGAGCTTGAGCCGATCAGCCGGATCCACGGCAAGGCTTTTGAAGCGACTGCTTCGTACGGGCCAGTTACTATCGTTACCCTCTACCATCCGGCGGCGGCGTTGTATAATGGCGGCATGCGGGATACGCTGAAGGAAGATTTCAAGGTGCTGAAGAAATGTATCAAAAAATAGTTAAAATTAGATTACGTCATGTAATTTCTATTTTGACTAGTTGCACATATTTTTTAATTTGCTAGCATATACGCACAACTAGCCGCCAATTGTTGGCAACCGAGGAACCCGCCCGAAAGGCGGGTTCCGTTTTGGTATACGTCTTTAATTTAAATCGTGGTTATGTCATTTACACCAAATCAGATAATAGTTTTCTTATTTTTTGAAAATCTTCATACGGAATAATGCCGATAAAACGCAGTAGTCTTTTAACACTAACAAGTCTCATCTGAGCAATATTAGCCGTTTGTTCGATTTTTCCGAATCGCAGGATATATTCAAAGCGGCTTTCTTTTTGAGCCGGATGGGTAGTCAAAGGTATAACCCAACAAATATCCTCTCCAAATTTTCGGAAAATAATAATCGGTCGTTCAAAATTGTCATTCTTTCCATCCTCTTCACTGCCAATATTACAGCCGAGTGCCGCCCACCAAATATCTCGTTCCTTAAAAAGGGACATATCGGGTCTGTCATTGAGGATTTCTTTGCGGGTATTCCATCTTTTGAAATCCTTATAATATTTTTCTTCGAGATTTTCTTCTTCCATGACATTACTATACTCGCGAGCGATAAAATCTCTGTAAAGAAAAGTTAAAATTTCCCTCAAATCCGCCACTGCGCCAGAATTTTGAAACTTTGGCAAAAATCTGCTAGTATTTCAATATGAAAGAAAAATTATCTTCCGCCGAAATCCGCTCGCGATTCTTGCAATTCTTCAAAGAACGAGGCCATACGATAGTGCCATCGGCTTCATTGGTGCCCGAAAATGATCCGACGACACTTTTCACTGGTTCTGGTATGCAACCTCTCGTACCGTATCTTTTAGGCAAGGATCACCCGTCGGGAAAACGTCTTGTTGATTCACAGAAATCTTTCAGAACGGTTGACATTGACGATATTGGGGATAATCGTCATACCACCTTTTTTGAAATGCTCGGAAATTGGTCTCTTGGCGATTATTTCAAAAAAGAGCAGATTTCCTGGATATTTGAATTTCTGACGGAAGAAATCGGACTCGATCCTCATAAGTTATACGTGACAGTCTTTATCGGCGACGAATCAAAAAATCTTCCCAAAGACACTGAATCGGCGCGAATATGGAAAGACATTTTTGCTAAAAAAGGTATTGAAGCACAAGAAGTCGAATTTGGTTCTGAAGAGCAAGCTTCGAAGAAGGGGATGGGTAAAGCAGAAAACAACGGGAGGATTTTTTATTACTACGCCAAGAATTGGTGGTCGCGGGCTGGTGTGCCGGAATCAATGCCATCAGGCGAACCGGGCGGTCCTTGTTCAGAAATGTTTTATGAATTCAGCGATGTTCTTCACGATGAAAAATTTGGTACATATTGTCACCCAAATTGTGATTGCGGACGATATATCGAAATTGGAAACTCGGTTTTCATGGAATATAAGAAAAATGATACGGGTGATTTTGAAAATTTGCCGCAGAGGAATGTTGATTTCGGTGGTGGACTCGAACGTATGACGACGGCATCGCTCTACGTTCCGGATATATTCAAGACAGATTTTTTTCAGCCAGCCATTGCATTGCTTGAAAAAATGTCATCAAAATCATACGAAGATACACATTTCACCTCATCATTTCGGATTATTCTCGACCACATTCGTTCGTCCATCTTTCTTATTGCCGATGGAGTCAATCCTTCGAACACCGACCGAGGTTATTTCGTCAGACGGTTGATACGCAGGACAGTACGGCATGCCGATATTCTTGGAATACGAAATAGTTTGACCGATCTCATCGAGCCTTTGCTTGTGCCGTACGGAGAGACGTATCCGGAAACCAAAGAAAAAATTCTTCTCATTAAGAAAGAAATCGAACAAGAAGAATCAAAGTTCAGGCGAACCATGCATGAGGGAATAAAGGAATTTAACAAGATTGCCGCTGATATCAAAAATAGCAATGCTGAAATATCAGGCAGTCAAGCATTTGACTTGTTTTCTTCGCATGGTTTACCGATTGACATTATTGTTGATTTAGCCAAAGAGCGAGGATTAAAAGTGGACATTACAACATTTAATGAAAAGTTTGCACAGCACAAGAAAATTTCCAGCGCTGGAGCTGAAAAGAAATTTAAAGGAGGCTTGGCTGATACCAGTGAGACTACTATTAAATACCACACCGCCACCCACCTCCTCCATCAGGCGCTTCATGATGTGCTCGACGGAGCAAACGGCGGAAGTGAAGCAAATCAGAACAGTCCAAGCACCATCGAACAAAAAGGCTCGAACATTACCGCTGAGCGCCTGCGTTTCGACTTTTCTTTTCCGCGTAAGATGACCGACGAGGAAAAAAAGCGGGTCGAGGATATTGTCAATGAGAACATCGCCGCCCATCTGCCGGTCGGTCACGTGATCATGCCGCGAGTAGAGGCCGAAAAAACCGGCGCCCGCCATTTCTTCAACGAAAAATACGGCGAGGAAATTTCCATCTATT
>CAZQKU010000009.1:0-5894 GCA_964593965.1 uncultured Candidatus Saccharibacteria bacterium
TATTGATTTATGCACGAAAATATATAGCTAAAAATATTTTAGCAACAACATATAATGGGGTTAAAATCCTCCCCGTCACCATTACAATCAAGGGAGCAAGGGGTAAGTAAATTAATGGTTGGTTGAAACCTCGTGGTAGTTCAATTAGCCAGAACACCCGTCTGTGGCACGGGAGATGAGGGTGCAACTCCCTCCTACGAGACTACGAGATTTTAACCAGTCAATGGTTAAAGCGGCCGGTGTCTGCAAAAACTATCGGATTGACGCAGCGAAAATTCGTCCGAGCCGGTCACTAAAAATTCCAACTATGACTATCCAAGAAATGCGAGAACTGTGCGATGAAATCAGGCAAGCGATAATGGTCGCTAATGACCAAGGCCAGCATCAGCGAGTGCAATGGCTCAAGTACAAGAAGAAACAAATCAAGGCTAAAATTCAAACATTATGGACTACAAAATCAGAAAACTTACATTAAAAGAATTCCAGCTTCTACCTGATAAAATATACGAGAAGATTAAAGGCCAGTATGTACTGGAAATGAATGGACATACTTATTATGGTTTTCGCTCTAAAAAAGATGTCGGACAAGCATTAAAGCCACCGGTGGTCGAGGTGGTCTACGATAAATATTAAAGAAAGGAATCAAATGAGAATATTAGGTTGGACAATAGCAATTATTATCGGTTTCTTTGCGCTTTGGGCTATTGGCATTGCGTTCGGGCTTATTCAGACCCCGTTTCACGCCGCTTCGAATGTTGTCACTACCAAACAGCAAGAAATCGACCAAGTAGTCAATGGCAATAATGCCATCTACAGTTATGATTGGTTCAAACAGCAAGACCAGGACATCAATGCTAATTTGCTCAAGATTAACGACGCTCAAGCTGCGGTCGATAGCTTTGAGAAATTACACGGCCCCGCCGCAAATTGGTCATTCGATGTCAACACCGAAGATAGCCGATTACGTGCGGTTGTGTCCGGCTTGCAGCAGCAGCAGGAACAATTAGTGGCGGACTACAATGCCGCCGCTTCGGAAGCCAATAAGAACATATTTTTAAACGGCCTTGTCCCCAGCTTTCTTGATGTCAACAAGATGGTCGGGGGCGTGAGCCTGGGAAGTTCAAACAACTAATGAAATTTAACAAACGCCGGCTATTGCTTTTAGTGCCAATAGCCGCTATCGCTTTAATGGCTGATAGCTGTGGTGGAGTTCCAAGTAGTACAGCCAACACAAATGCGACCGTCCAGCAGGGGACAGTCCGTTACGAAGCTGACGTGACGGAAAATAACCAGGAAACCTTGGACAAGAACCAACCTATCCCCACCATAACGCAATCAAATGAACGGGCAAATTTAATTGAACGACTAAACCGGTTCAATGACCCGAACAAAGTCAGCTACATCTACCTGATTGACTACGGCAAGGTAATGGCGTTCTACACTATCAAGGGAAAAGTTAGTTCGGTGAATTCGTTCCTCACCACTTCCACCCAATTAGTCGACGACAACGGCCAGCCCTGCAACGCCAGCAATGATGATGTGGGTAATAGTACTGGTCCAGAAAACGGCTGCTATCCGGTTGAAAGCCCTGATTTAGATGGCAGTTACGGCAGCAACGGCAATGCAATATTCTTTTTCACGACTTCGAACGTCTACGTGGAATGGCAAGGCGACTATATGCTAGTCGACCAGCCGCTTCAATTAAGCACGCCGCCGGAGTTGGTACAAACAGTAGGCAAATAATTAGTGATGAAAGGACACTTATGTCATTTAGTTGGTCAAAAAAAGAAAGATTAAAGAATGAGGGCTTTCAAAATGCCCAAGACCAGATGACCGATAGAGAGCAGGCGGTTATCGCAAGAGAACGTGAAGTAGCTAAGAGAGCCGCTGAATTGGAAGCTAAAGGAGATAGGATTAACATCCTTAATGCAAACCACGATACGTTAGAAGTTATAACGAATCAAGCAAGGTTCGACTTGGAAAAGGCGAGTTTCGAATCCGATAAAGCAGACTTCGAAATCACCAAGAAACTTGTCGCCAACGACAAGCTACAAATCGAAAAAACCTTAGAACAAGCTAAGGATGATTTTGAAGCGCAGATGCAGGTTAAATTGATGGAACAAGCAGCCGCAAACTTGGAAACCACTATAAATCTTCACAAACAAGCAAGCCTTTGGGAATCCGAAGCGCACGCTAAAGAAGATATTATCAAATCTAAAGACCAAGAAATCACTCGCCTAGATGAATTGCTCAAAGTCACAATAAGCAAACTGACCCAAATCGACGTTAAAGGTCTGACGATTCACGTCGAGAACGAACACAAGTTTAGTGGCAAAGACAAGGAGTAATTATGGCCCCAGGATTCTACGGACAAGGAATATTCGACTCAAATCGCCTCATCCAAGAGATGATGAGGGAGGACGAGCGTGACCGAAAATATCAAAGGGCTAGGTATCTGAACGTCTCGCCACAATGGGCGATGGGCTATGATATGGGCGCAACTACCTACACCGAGCCTCCCCATCGTTGCAAAGAAGTCCCGAAAAGATTGGAATCCTACTACCACCAGCTCCTCAATTACCACTATCAGCGTGACCCAGGGTTACGTCGGGAATGTGAGAAAATATGCTGCGCTTTAAAAAGATGCGGCGTAAGATACTAAATCGAAAGGCGGTCGGAAAATCGGCCGCCTTTTGCTTTGATGTTGTCAGCCCCCGACAGGGAGCTTGATTCCCATTTGGGCTAGGATTGCGATATCTTTCACCGTGAAATTCTTGCTTGGCATATTCCACCAATCACGCCAGAGGATTTCGCAACATTGCTCGAACGAGCCAGCGTTAGCGAAAAGCTGGTGATAGGCGGCGTGGTCTTTCTTACTGACCCTGATTTTAAACGGGGTAGTCTTAGCGGGATTCTGCGGCGGAACGTGATGCCAGTTTTTGGTTAAATACCGTCGAGCGTGCCAACTCATTTCATTCTCCTAATCTGCAGGACTGCGATAATCACCGCAAACACCACTGCCATAGTGAGCAGTAACGTCTCGTCCATCCGATTCTCCTTTCCCAAATTCGGGATAGCACCGTATGCAGAGTTTGGCAACGCAGCCATTCTCACGCAAAACAACGTGGATGGCTGGACCGTGACGAGGGCAATGCTTCACGATTTTTTCCGGCTTATCCAACATCTTCTAACCTCCTTTATGCTAAAACAACTCCCCATCGTGAGGAGTTGTCTTAAGATAAAGGTTATACGGTCGGCGGCGTGACTTTGGTCGGGGTATACTCATACCCAGCCAGTACCAGCAGACCGGCAACTAGCAGAATAACTCCCTCTAATATTTTTCCGCTGTAAACCTGACTCGCACCCATCAGGAATACTCCAGTACCGATGGCGTTAAGTCCGCCATTGACCAATGAAAGAAAAAATTGGTTCATTGTGGTTGGTTAATTTTAAGGTAGCCTACGATTTTAGGGTCGGTGGCCGGTAATGCCCTTATGTCGATAATCCCATCCCACCGATAGTTGGATTCCACCACCGTAAGATTATCGTCATCTATCCCTATGACGACAGCCAAATGTCCAAACCTCGACTCGTTTGTTTTGACTATCTCGCCTATTTCCGGTGTTGTCGTGCTTACCTGGACATTGCGTGCCATACCTCCCACAACATCGGGAGCTGCGCCAGTGAATATCCTCGCAAAGGTAACGCACGCACCCCCGTATCTTCCAACTTCTTTCTGCGCTTTTTTAGTAAGGATAAAGCTTTCATAAGCTGCGGCGACTGCTCCAGGACCAGGGGATGACAACACTTCGGTCGGATTTGTGATTCTTGCTTCATCATAGGTCTGTATTGTTTGGCTTATCGCCCTATTCGGAAATACCAGGCAAAGCCCGCCAAATCCCAAGAGCAACAAGCCAGTTATGATTTTCGCATCAAACCTCTACGCCGCCTTTAGCCTTTTACCCTCCATACTCCTACCATTGGCGGTTAAGAATTAATACACCCTAATTATACCACCTCGCTGGGAGCAGCGTTAGGGTCTAAACCATAAACTTTACACAGGGCTTGCCAGGTTGTTTCGTCATCGGCCTGCAAGACGATACGAAGCTCGCCTTTATAATTCTGCGTTTTAAATTGTGGCATAATTAAAGGGGTTAATGATATTGAAGTTTGATAAACGATTGTAGCACCCTCATAATTAAGGGGTTTTATCGGACTACCGGTTTCCGAATCAAAATATTGGGTATCGTTAATTTGGGCAACGGCGTGCTGTTCCGGTATCACACCTGAACTGGCCGTCCCGAACTGTAAAACCGTCCATAGCGGGCTTAAATCCAGGTTTGGGGCAATCTCTTCTATATGGTAAGAAACAGCCTGGGAAAGGATATTTTGAGGAATAGGGGCATAGTAGGTTTCCCAGGTAAACGAATCAGGGGTCGGCCAAAGGTCGTACGGAATCAAGCCGTAAGCGTTGACGGTCTTAAGCGCCTGCTCGAACGAACTTCCGGTCGGCGTAACGTCGGTCAAATAAGCCAGCGCACGGGGCGAATACCTCTGACCCGTGAGCATATAGACAATGTGGCACAAAGATTCCTCGACGCAATCCTGTGCGTCGATGTGGGTTGTCGCCGAATACTGGCTATCATACGGCGGGCATTTGTTAGTCCAGTCCATAATTAGTGCGCTCCAAGGTGGTTAGCTAATAAAGTGGCGGCAATACCGAGGGTAAAAGCGGCCAATCCAACCGCCCCCAAGACCCAGGCTTTCCATTGTTCCAAAGAACTTATCCGTTTCTCGTGGTTCTCGTGGATAAGGTCGCCTTCGGTCTTGGTCTCAACGAATTCCGCTTTCTTCAAATAAACCTCATCAAGTTTATTCTTAATCTCTCGAATGTCATCCTTAATTTGTTTAAGGTCGGCCTGAAAAAAGACGCTCTGGTCTTCCAGCACCGCTACTCGTGGTAAAAGTGTTTTTGGCATACAGTATTTAGCTTTTTTTGGCATAGTAATCTTCCACACGCTGCCCGATGTCGTGCCTTATTTTCATATCAGGCAAATAGATACTGGCCTTAGTGTAATCAATAAGCTTTTCCCTGACTTGTTTAATTGTTTTACCGTCACGGCCTGTTACAGTCAGCATATAGCCATTAGGGGTGGCGACTTTGTAAGAAGTTTCGCCGCTCTCTTCATCCGTGACTTTCTTGAAGTTCTCAAGATGAATATGTTTGAGCATTTCCTCGTCGAAATCTGCAACGGGCTTGCCGTCTTTAAGAATCCACAATTTCTCGCCAATCGACGTATCGGAATTGTCCAAATGCGAATCAACGGGGAACGGTTTGGCAACTACCACTAAAACCATCCCAACTCCCTGGTGGATTTTAATCGGCTTGCTTTCGCCTCTTGCCACAATCGACAAAAGTTCGTAAGTCGGCATTGCCAAGCCTTCCATAAACTCGTAGGAAGTGGCCGGTATGCCAAAGCGCATTGTGGGTTCTAAAGCGACAATTCGGCCGTCGTCTAACTTGATACTGTTAATATCAAAAACTCCTCTAAACTTAGCGGCCTTTAGGACTTCCACAATTTTCGGCTGGAGCATCATTTCTTTGAACAACTTGTTGGTTTCATCCACCCCGATAAACGTCGTTCCCATCTCGCCGCAGGTGATTCCCATTTCCCGCTCGACTTCTTTCTTCTCCTCGAAATTCAGGTAGCCGACAATCTTACCCTGCTCATTCTTCAGGAATTCTTTGCCATTGAAAAAAGCCGAGACCGCAACTTCCAATCCCTTGACGACTTCCATCAAATCCACATCGAACTTTCCGAACTCGGCTTCATTCCATTTCTTCTTCTGCTCCTTTAAATGGTAAATCATATCTTCACTGCCTTCGAACTTGC